>PHGD01000028.1 GCA_011090425.1 Nitrospira sp. LK70
ACACCTCATAGTCACGCGGCACAAAGGGTTGGCGCTTCATCGGAAGTCCTCCTTCGCACAATGGCGATTCCATGCACCATCATACTCACGAAAGAGGACTTGTACTGACACCAGACATCCATCATACAGGTCTCACCACGAACGGAGGTTGATAAAGACCTGAGGCCACAAGATTTGTTGATCAACCACGTGGGTAAGTCTCCACGGTCTCATCGGTTTGTGCTGGGCGAGCGGATCTTACGACCGGACTTGCGTTGTGGCGAAAAGGTGACTACCATGGTCACTATGAATACTGTTGGCATCCGAGAGTTAAAAAGCCGGCTGACGCATTATGTCCGCTTGATCAAGCAAGGACAGAATGTCATTGTGACAGAACGTGGAAAACCGATCGCGATGCTTCACGGACTTGAGGAACAGATCCAGACGCGGGAAGGACGGCTCGCTCGCTTAGCCACGCAAGGTCGAATTATCCTGCCCTCCACCCCGCGTGTTCGTGCGAGACGCGTGAGGACTAAACACCCGGTTGGGCTCGCCCAGGCTGTCCTTGAAGACCGGGCCGCGGATTGATGTTCTATTGGGACACCAGCGCCCTCGTCAAACAGTACATCACTGAGCAAGGTACGGAAGCCATCCAGCAGTGGCAAGCTGAATCAGCAGCCACCTCCATGATCGCCTTTACCGAGGTTCACTCCGCGGTCATGAGACGCCGCCGTGATGGCACGCTTTCGGAATCCATCGCCCGATCTATCCTTCGGGCCTTCCGGCAGGATTGGTCCTCGTATCTAAAAGTCCCCGTGCACGAGGGGGTGATTACCCGTGGCGCGGCACTCATTGAGCGGCATAAGCTGCGCACGCTCGACGCGATTCATCTCGCCTCGGCACTTGGTCTCCGAGAAGAAGTAGGAGAAGCAGTGGAATTGATCGCCGCTGATGGTGACTTGCTCAAAGCCGCATCAGCCGAAGGCCTTGTGATTTATTCCATTCGACCGTGAGCGGCCTGAAGGGGCCGGGGAAACGACCTGGCGTTTTTGCATTGCCGTGAATACTCTAACAAAGAGCAGGATCGAGGTCTGCTTTGGCCTCCCCCGGCTGTGGATTATCCTCTTCTTGCTTCCGGTGCTGATGCTCTTGGCAATTCTGTTTCCTGGTTCGCTCTGGGCGCAGGACGTCGCGCAGGTCAAGAACGGTGTGGTGAAGATCACCGCTCATGGTGAGGGGCAGCAGCCCAAGGTCGGCACGGGATTTGTCGTTCGAATAGATAAAGACGCCGCCTACATCATCACTGCAGCGCATGTCATCGAAGGTGATCCCAAGCCCACCGTGACGTTTTCCCCGAACCCCCAGCAACCGGTCGTGGCCCAGCTGGTCGGGATTGAAGGTGGAGATCAGCATGGGCTTGCAGCGTTGCGAGTGGCTGGGCCGATCCCAGATGGCGTGCTGGCCTTACCACTGGATCTGACAACCAAGGTGGTCGGCGGCGAGACGCTCACGTTCATCGGCTTTCCGCGGACGTTACCGCCTTGGACCGTCTCGACGGGGAGTCTCAGTGGGATGAACGGACCGGCCCTTCAGTTTCAGGCTCTGGTAGAAGAAGGCCATTCCGGTGGGCCGCTCTTGCTGAACGGGCAGGTGATCGGTGTTGTAAGCGACACCAGAGATCGACTGGGGTATGCCGTGCCGGCGTCGATACTTGCCGTCGCTCTCCGTGGATGGCGGATCGAGCCGCGTGCGAGCGAGTCGATGGTGCCACAGGAAAAAATCGGGGCGGACGGCGTTCGAATGGTTCTGATTCGTTCAGGACGCATCCCGACCAAGATTGTAGGCGTGTATGGCGGGGGAACTGTGGAAGAAGTTCAAGGCCCTACTCGATTCGTGTACCTTCGGGACAATCTCTATGTCGAGACAACGGTAGTCAGCAACGCGCGCTATCTCCGGTTCGTCGAGGCCACAGGTGTGATTCCCCTTGCTGAGCTGGAGGAGCACGCGGTATCGCTTAAACCCGAGGAGCCGGTGGAAGAAGTCTCGTGGCACGACGCGGTCGCGTTCTGCCAATGGGCCGACAAGCGGCTCCCGACTGAAGACGAGTGGGAAAAGGCGGCGCGCGACACGCAAGGCCGAATCCTCAACGATCGGGTATACGAATGGACGGCCAATACGTATCAAGAATCCAGATTCAGCTCCGGTGAACCGCAAGACCCGGCGCGCAAGGTCGTACGAGGCAGCCTTCGGGCACTCAATATTCAGAAAGTCTTCGGAGACATTGACTATCAGGTGCGCATGTACGCAAGCGCGAACGAGGGATCGCCCGGCAGAGGCTTTCGCTGTGTGCAGGATCTGGCGAAGGAACGATAAGTTTCTCACCTTGCCCTTCCTCTCAACGCCCCATTAGAATACCTTCCGGGTTGCAATACTAACAGGCTGTTGAAAGGCTATGTTGATGCCCATGAATCTCGACAGCTTGGAGCGCGTAGGCTGAATTCACATAGATCGCAGGATGTTCAAAAAGGCCGTCCAGCAAGGCCGCAGGGAGCGAAGGGGCGAGGCGTACGCTTCGGTACGTTGAGCCTCTGAGCGAAGCGAGAACGAAGCTGGAGGGCTTTTCAACATCCTGCCAAGGAGGGTGTTATGGGTCTAGCAGATAATAAATGTGTTCCCTGTCGTGGCGGAGTGCCGCCGCTACCGAATGATCGAACTCAGACATTGCTGAAAGAACTTGGTCGAGAGTGGTCGCTCAATGGGCAAGGACATCTTGAACGGTTGTATACCTTCAAGGATTTTGCACAGGCGCTTGAATTTGTGAACAAGGTCGGTGCGGTCGCAGAGGCAGAAGGTCATCATCCGGATCTGTATCTTGCTTGGGGGAAGGTCAAGATCGAAATCTGGACACATAAGATCAACGGCCTGACCGAGAGCGATTTCTATCTGGCGGCCAAGGCTGATCGGGAATTTGAACCGTTCCGCTCCACCGCCGATTAGCCGGCAACATAACTTCCGCCATGAACGAACGAGGGGGCATTGGTATGCCTTCGAATACTGAGGATCAACAACCTTCTTTCGTGCATGGCCAGCCACCTCCCTCAGGCGCCATTCCTGATACGCAGCAGTCGCTGAATAACACGGACGAGCCGGAAGCACCCTTCTTTCCTGAGAGCACAGTTGAAGGTCCAGAAGCCGGTCCATCGTCTGAATCAGATGCGCACCAGCCTACTGTATTGACTAGGGCGGCGCGATCAAAGCAGTCACCACCCTACCTCATTATTGGAGCGGGCTTGCTCGTGGTCGTGGGAGCATTTGGGGGGCAATGGATCTTGTCACCTATCCCTTCTTCTATTCTCACGAGGAATCCGTCACCCCAGAGCGAGGGGATTATATCGGACCTTGGGCTCGCGCCGATGGTCCTGGTGCCGACTGGGGAGTTCATGATGGGGGCGCGCCAGGATGACACCATGGCAGCCAAGGATGAGCGGACGGTCCATGCGGTGCATCTGGATGCCTTCCATATCGACCAATATGAGGTCACCACCGCCCGCTACGCCAGATTCCTTCACGAGACCAAACGACAGACGCCAAAGTACTGGTCAGACCAGATTCCACAGAGGTATGGGAACAAGCCTGTGATCGGGGTGAACTGGAATGATGCCAATGGCTACTGTGTCTGGGCTGGGAGGCGTCTACCCACCGAAGCTGAGTGGGAGAAGGCTGCGCGAGGGACGGACCAACGTCTGTATCCATGGGGGAATGAGGAGCCCAGTCAACAACGGGCAAATTTCGACCACTGTTGTGATTTTAACATCTATGAGGTACTGACCGACGTCGGGTCGTTTGAAGGAGGGAAAAGTCCCTATGATGTCTACGATATGGCCGGTAGCGTGTGGGAATGGGTGGCGGACTGGTACGACGGGGACTATTACGACAAGAGCCCGGAGCGCAATCCGACAGGGCCTTCGAGTGGTGAAAAACGCGTGCTCCGCGGTGGGGCTTGGGACTCGACCCAGGCCTACGTTCGCTCCGCGGACCGCCTCAAGCTCTCACCCACGTTTCGGCACGACAATATCGGGTTTCGTTGTGCTCGGGATGGCCCGAAATAAGCCGTACACTTGGGTTCTTGAGCGATGGGATGCGCCTACATCGACAGCTTCTCTGCCACGTTTCGCATCTGTACGCCATGGATGAGCGAGGCTCCGCCGCGGATGGCGCAGGCGACATGGACCGCTTCGGTCATCTCTTCGACATTCGACCCCTTTTCGAGTGAGGCCTGGGTGTAGGCATCGATGCAGTAGGGGCATTGCACGGTATGAGCGACGGCGAGAGCAATGAGCGCCTTCTCTCGCTCGGTCAACGCTCCTTCGGCGAAAACCGCATCGTAATAGGCCGAAAACTTTTCCCACAGTGCCTTGTTGCCTTTCCCGATATCGGAAAATTTTTCGAGATCATGCGTATGATAATACGAGTCCATCGGAACCTCCCCTATCGATTCAATGACGTTGAAAAAAAGAATAGAGCGGTGGAGCAATCAGGCATTGCCGGGAGGCATTGGGTCGGCCTCAGCCAGAGCTTTGGAAAAGCGATCTCCGACGATGTCGGTGGCTCTTGCCATGAGGTCCTTCACTTCTTGCCATTCATTGGGCAGCAAGTCTTGCTTCAACTGTGGATGGATAGCCCATTGGGCCTCGACCTGTGTTCCTTTGCGGCTGACCAGCACGCGGAGCAGTTCCACATCCCAGGTCGGATCGGGAGCGTTGTCGCTGAAAGGAGTCATGTCCGGTTGTTCAGAAGGAGGGAGCGTGCGTGCCATAGGCAACCCTCAGGGTAAATCGCTCATGCAGCATACTGTATTCGGAGCCATCGCATATATCAAGGGTTCTCTTGGTTGAGGACTGCGAGCATCGCCTCGTGGATCTGTCCGTTGGTTGCCACGAGTTCCTGACCATATATTGAAAGGTCTTTTCCGCTGAAATTGCTCAGCCGTCCGCCGGCCTCCCGCACGATCACCGACCCGGCCGCCATATCCCATGGGTGGAGTTGGACTTCCCAGAATCCATCGAAGCGCCCTGCCGCCACATAACAGAGGTCCAATGCTGCGGATCCAGTTCGCCTGAGCCCCTGCGTCTTGAGGGCAAAATTGGAAAAATGATTGAGGTTATTGTGCGGCGTTTCTCTGATGTCGTACGCAAAACCCGTGACCAATAGGCTACGGTCGAGGGTCATCGTGCGTGACACATGGATGGGGCGACCGTTCAACCACACACCTCGATGCTCAATGGCCGTGAATAGTTCATTCCGTGAAGGATCGAAGATCGCGCCGAGCACACAGCGCCCATCGTACTCGAGGCCGATGGAAACGCAGTAGGCCGGATAGCCATGCGCAAAATTGGTTGTCCCATCCAGCGGATCGATGATCCACAAGTAGGGCGACTGTGCCTCCTCAAGGCGACCCTGCTCTTCGGCCAAGAACCGATGGGTAGGAAAATGAGCCTTGATCCGATCGATGATGCGCTGCTCGGCAGCGCGGTCTGCGTCAGTGACTAGATTGATCGGGTTCTTATACTCGATGTCAAACCCGGCACCGGCATAGTCAAGCAACAGGGCTCCGGCTTCCTGGCCAGCGGCGACCGCTGCTCCAAGGAGGGCATCATACGAGATTGGTTCGTGAGGAATCGGCACCATTTGAGTGTAGCATGACCGACAGGTCAAATTGAGAAAATTATGAGCCTTGCACAGGTACAAGGCTTATCAACATGACCTAGAAAAGGATTACTTGCCTGCAACACGCTAAACATAGTAGTCAATGAATGATTTGAATAATAAGCCTTGACAGAGTCTGCAAGCAATGCTATAAAGCAAGCATGCTTTATGTGAGGGGATCGTGGAGGAATTAACGGACATTCTCGTCGGTCTGGAACAACGGATCAACGCCTACAAGAGTCGGTTCCATGAACTCGAGAAGAAGCGTCGTCGGCTCGATGACGAAATCGCTACCATTAAGAAGTATCTGGAGCTTGCTGAAACCCTCTATCGTGTCGAAGCCGACAAGGCCAAGCTGGCCAGTCTCTCCAACCAGATCATTACAACGGACGATTCCAAGGGGATCCGGCCTGCGCCGGTTATGGACGTCACCGATCAATCAAGAGAAATTCTTCTTGGAAGAAGTAAGTATGTGGGGAAGAGCGTCCCTCAAGCAGCCTATGAAATCCTGCGCGAATCGAATCGTGCGATGCACGCAAAAGAGCTGGTGCAGCGTTTGATCGAAGGCGGGTTGCAGATCAAAGGGAAAACGCCGCTCACATCGATCGCGACGTCGCTCAAGCGTGACAAGCGGTTCAGAAAGGTCGGTCCCAATACGTTCGAAGCCTTGGACGATATGCTGATTCAAGCCGTGTAGTGGTTAGTCAACGGGCTTAACTCGACAGTCCGAAGGGGGGTGAGAATCTTGGCAACGAAGAAGGCAGCGAAGAAGAAAAAGAAGTAATCCCCGCCATGTTTGATACGCCGGGGGTAAGGCCACTTATTCCCGGCGTATCAAACTGCGATGTTCTGGAGTAAGCAGAGAGTCCCGCCTAGAGCGACCACAAGCAGGATACAGAGAACCTGTCCTAAACTAAGAGGCCTGAAGTGCAACGGCTGGCTCAAGGTAAGGCGTGTGCGCGAACCCTCGCTTCCTTTCTCCTGAGGGCTCCACGTTCAGCAGCACCCACCTCTCCGGCTGCGTCAGGATCTGTTGAACCAACCGAGTGTGGAGTGCATGCCCCGACCGATCCGCGACAATGTGACCGATGAAGGGTGCCCCCAAAAGGGACAAGTCACCGATCAGATCGAGAATCTTGTGGCGGACAAACTCGTCGTTGAATCGGAGGCCGGAATCATTGACGACCCCGTCATCCGACAACACAATGGTGTTGTCCAGGGTCCCGCCTTTGCCGAGTCCACGAGCCCACAATGCTTGGACTTCATACAGAAACCCGAATGTCCTGGCCTCGGCAATCTCATTCTCAAACGTGCTGACGGAGCAATCATACGTATAGGTCTGTGTCTTGATCAAAGGATGCTCATAGTGAATGGAGTACGTGACCCTCGGGGTAGAGGACGGTTCGATCCGAACGCGCTTCGATCCCTCGGCCACTTCAATCGGAGCCATAATTTTAAGAAACGGCTGTTTCCGCTCCTGCGGGACGAGGCCGACGGATTGAATCAGTCGGACAAACGGCGCGGCGCTTCCGTCCATGACCGGAACTTCGCTTGCCGTTACATCGATGAAAACATTGTCAACATGAAGCCCGGACAACGCCGATAGAAGATGCTCAATGGTCTGAACGTGGAACCCATTGCCGCTGACGGCCGTGCACAATTCGGTCGGGACTCGATGTTCAATGGAGGCGGAAAGATAGGTATCGCCGTCTGTCTTACGATTGACAAAAACCACACCGGTGTCAGGAGGAGCAGGTCGAAGCGTGATCGACGCCGATTGGCCGGAGTGGAGTCCCACGCCTGAACAAGTTACTGCCGATGCCAGAGTTTGTTGGTTGCGCACAAGCCCTCCCTCATATACATATATCCGGACAACTGCTTAAACACAGCCAGCCGCTCTTTAGCCAAGCAATCAGTGTGCCTAAGCATGACAATGATAACTATCTGATATTACGCTTAAATACGGCGAATAGGTAAAAATAGATCTGTCTCTTAAAAAGCACATCTGTGTTTTTCAAGAAAAGACTCCGCAAGAGAAATGTAGGTTCTCGTGACTTGAGCTGCACCAGAGCCATGGACGTGACACAGGGTACTGGGCGAACAGTATCAACAGTGCGGGAAGGCGAAGCGATCGGCCTCGACCCAGGAGGTTGGAGACTTGTGATCTTGTAGGTAAGAATAGACGTAAGTACAAACGACTATTTGAGCAGGACGTTGCCCATCGGACAAACCAGTGAGCGGAGCTGTGTCGCGGCGCTCAACCTGCTGGTCCCAGAAATGAATCCTTCCGAGCACCTGGAGATCCAACTCAAGCGACTAACGCCACTGCCCGGATTGCCTTGTGCCGGATAACACTCTCATTGGGCGCAACACAACAGCGAGCACGACCGATAAGCGCCCCTGTTCCATCGTTCATAACGACATGTCTGCAACCTTCTCGGGATTCGTCGTGAGTTCCAGCGGTGTATAATGCTCACGGATGGCACGCCCGTCTAACCATTTCCGGTCCTCAGTCGGCAGTAAAGTCGTCATGGCTCTGAGCGGCCTGGGCCTCGTGATCTATGTTATTTTTCACATGTTGGGAAACTTTCAGGTGTTCGAAGGACCCCTTGCGCTCAATGCCTATGCGGCGCTTCTCCGAGACATGCCGATCCTCCTCTGGGCAGCTCGAATTGGGTTGCTGAGCCTTGCGGTCCTCCATGTCGTACTGGCGATCCAGTTGACCTTGCGAAATCGCCGTGCTCGTCCGATCGCCTATGCGGTTCGCGAATATCGCCAGGCATCTTTTGCGTCCCGCACAATGGCCACCTCCGGTGTCGTGCTCTTGCTCTTCATCATAGTTCACCTGCTGCATTTGACGGTCGGCGTGATCGATCCTTCCTCTGTCGATCGTCTTGACGTCGAAGGACATCGCGATGTTTATGGGAAGCTTGTCCATGCCTTTCAGAATCCCTTCATCGTGGCGTTCTACTTGGCGGGTCAGTTGGGGTTGGGTTTGCATCTGAGTCACGCCGTCACCAGCAGTTTCCAGACATTGGGGTTGGAACAGGCCGCATTCAACCGCCTCCTCAAGGCCGCTGGTCCCGGGGTTGCACTGCTGGTCGTTCTTGGCAATGTCGCCATTATCCTGGCCGTCTTCTTGGGCATCGTACGCGGATGATGACACTTGATCCGAAAATCCCTCCCGGCCCGCTGGAAACCAAATGGGATCGGCGACGCTTCAGCGAAAAATTGGTGAGTCCGAATAACAAGCGGAAAATCACGGTGATCGTCGTCGGCACCGGCCTGGCGGGAGCCAGCGCGGCTTCGACCTTGGGACAGCTCGGTTATCAGGTGGAGTGCTTTTGTTTTCAGGATAGTCCTCGCCGCGCCCACAGCATTGCAGCGCAGGGCGGGATCAATGCAGCGAAAAACTATCAGGATGATGGGGACAGTGTGGCCCGCCTTTTTTACGATACGATCAAGGGTGGAGACTTTCGTTCTCGAGAGGCGAATGTCTATCGGCTTGCCCAGGTCAGCGCGCAAATTATTGATCAATGTGTCGCGCTCGGTGTTCCCTTCGCCCGGGAATATGGCGGGCAGTTGGCGAATCGATCATTCGGGGGTGTCCAAGTCTCGCGGACGTTTTACTGTCGTGGACAGACCGGACAGCAGCTTCTCTTAGGTGCCTACTCGGCACTCTGCTGGCAGGTAGAGCGAGGACAGGTCACCATGCACCCACGCACCGAGATGCTTGATCTCGTCACGGTCGACGGGAAGGCTCGCGGAATCGTGGCGCGCGATCTCGTCACGGGACGGCTGAGTATCCATACGGCCCATGCCGTGGTTCTTGCGACCGGCGGCTACAGCAATGTGTACTATCTGTCGACCAACGCGAGCGGCAGCAACGTGACGGCCACCTACCGCGTATGGAAGCAGGGTGCCGCATTTGCCAATCCTTGCTTTACGCAGATCCACCCTACCGCGATTCCACCGGGGGGCGCACATCAAGCCAAGTTGACCCTGATGTCCGAATCGCTTCGCAACGACGGCCGACTGTGGGTACCGACGATGCGGGCGGATCACCGGTGTCCAGGCGACATTCCCGATGGAGAACGCGACTATTTCCTGGAACGCCGATACCCACGTTTCGGCAATCTCGTCCCACGAGATCTTGCATCCCGTGCTGTGAAAGCAGTGTGCGATGAAAGTCGTGGCGTCGGCCCGGGCGGTCAAGGTGTGTACCTGGATTTCTCCGATGTCATCGCCCAGCAGGGCAGTGATGTGATCCGCGAGCGCTATGGCAACCTCTTCGACATGTATCAGCGGATCACCGGAGAGGATGCCTACCACGCGCCCATGCGAATTTACCCAGCGCCGCACTATGCGATGGGAGGGCTCTGGGTGGATTACAATCTCATGAGTACCATTCCGGGACTCTTCGTGATCGGCGAGGCGAACTTCGCCGATCACGGTGCCAATCGTCTCGGAGCCAGCTCGCTCATGCAGGGGCTTGCCGACGGCTACTTCATCTTACCGTACACGATCGGTCATTATTTGGCGACGGCGAAGCTGACCCCTGTCGGTGAAGATCATCAGGAATCTCGCTCGGCGTTTCAGCGCGTGACGAGCAGGATCAGCCGTCTTCTGAGCGTAAAAGGGCGTCGAACGGCTGCCTCGTTTCACCGGGAAGTCGGTCAGCTGTTGTGGAATCACTGTGGCATGTCTCGAAATGAGGAAGGCCTCACATCAGCGCTGACGTCGATCCCGGCGCTACGCGAAGAATTTTGGCGGGATGTCATGGTTCCGGGATCAGGAGCGGCCTTCAATCAAGAGTTGGAGTATGCGGGGCGAGTGGCGGACTATCTCGAATTCGCCGAGTTGCTCTGTCACGATGCATTGCATCGTGAAGAGTCATGCGGAGCGCACTTCCGAGAAGAGTATCAGACGGACGATGGCGAGCCACAACGTGATGACAGCCGCTTCTCGCACGTGGCTGCATGGGAGTACCGAGAAGACACATCGCCAGTCCTCCACAAGGAGCCCCTGGCTTTCGAGTTTGTACAACCGACAACGAGAAGTTATCAATAATCAGCCGTCCCCACCATGAAATTCACGTTGAACATTTGGCGGCAGAAGGGGCCGGACGAGCACGGCCGGTTTGTGTCCTATGAGGCTCGTGATGTGAGCTCCGGCACGTCGTTCCTGGAAATGCTCGACAGCGTGAATCAGGGATTGATCGCCAAGGGTGAAGAGCCGGTGGCGTTCGAGCAGGATTGCCGCGAAGGTATTTGTGGAAGTTGCTCGCTGGTGATCAACGGCATCCCGCATGGCCCAGACCGCGGCATCACTACCTGTCAGTTGTACATGCGGCGGTTTCCCGACGGAGCCGTCATTACCATCGAGCCGTGGCGTGCACGAGCGTTTCCCATCATTAAGGATCTGGTGGTGGATCGCCGAGCGTTGGATCGAATCATGCAGGCCGGGGGATACATCTCCGTCCATACCGGTGGAGCGGTGGACGGGAACGTTCTATTAATCAGTAAGGACCAGGCTGAGACCGCAATGGACGCAGCGTCTTGCATCGGTTGTGGAGCCTGTGTGGCTGCCTGCAAGAATGCCTCGCCTGCCTTGTTTGTGGGGGCCAAGGTGTCTCACTTGGAGCTTTTGCCGCAAGGGAAGCCCGAGCGTACCAATCGGGTGAAAGCGATGTTGGAAGCCGTGGATCGAGAAGGATTCGGTTCTTGCGGCAATCAAAATGAGTGTGAAGCCGTCTGTCCGAAACGCATCAGCGTCCGTTTCATCGCCATTCTCAATCGCGAATATCTCCGAGCCGGAGTCGTCGAATCGGGTCTTCCCGCTGAACCGGAATCTCCCCATGCGGAGTCCACGTAGCGGACAAGCCGACGGCGCGGTCTTCTCTCCTTTCGACTCGTAGCCAAGTGCGATGCCGGGCTTCGGTCGCCGACCTCTCCCTGATGTAAAAGGTAGATGGAGGCTGATTTGCATCGGATGGCAATCATCTTGACTGTGGGAGAAAGGCTTTTATAGTGCGGTCATAGATTGGTTATGGCGCTGGATATGTGGGAGATGCTCATCGAATGAGTCGCCAGGTGACTTGTCCGCGCTGTCACAAGCAGGGTGCATTGCGGGCATGGCCGCAGACCCCGAGAGAACTGGTTGCGGCGCTGATTTGGATTGTGCCGTTCCAGTGCCGACATTGCCGCCATCGTTTCCTCGCACGTCGCGTGAGCGCGTCGGGATCCTCTCACCCAATTGAGCGCCGGGAACACCTCCGTATCCCTGTTCGTCTGTGCCTGTCGTTCTCCGGGGGAAAAGTGAGGGGCGAGGGCACGGTGCTGGACCTCTCGTTGGGCGGGTGCATCATCAAGAGCGAGGCCCACGTGCGGGTCGACGATATTTTTTACCTGGAGATCATTATTGCCGAAGATGAAGTTCCCGTCGAAGTAGCAGCCATGGTGCGGTCAGTGAGTGCGCGCGGTATCGCCTTTAAGTTTCTCCGTAAGGCCCAAGAGAACAAACGCCTTCTGACTTTCATCCAATCCCATTCAGGCTTCACCTCCAGTGTGCTCTCCAAGGCCGTCGAGCCGACGGTCACCGGCTAGTGTCAGTCTGTTGGTCTAGGTGGGTGTCTCCCAGGCAGACGGCAGTGGGTATTCTGCGATCAAGCGGTCATGTTCGGCCATATCGTACGGCTCAATGGTCAGATCGTTTCGATCCATCGGTTCCGTGCAGGCGGAGGAGGAGAGCAGATCGATCAACGCTTGTGCCTTGTCTCTTGTCGAAAACCGGCAGAGCCCATGTTCGGGCATGCCTGACGACGGGTGCCAGAAAGCGAGGTCGATCGCACTGCCTTGATAGATGCCGAGGGTGCGGTGTCGTACTTGAAACCCACCAGGTTTAGGAATCGCCTGCTCCCGTGGCATAGGTCCTCTTGACCGACATATCTTAATGATTATGCCCATGGTAGCATGATCGCGAGATCTGGTGACACTGCGTTCTGCACGACTGCTGAAGGAGGAACTGATGGGGCGTGATTGGCGGCAAAAGATGGTGATCAGCATAGCGATGATCGTCGTATTGTCTGTGTCCGGTTGCGGTTACAACGACCTTCAAGGCTTGGACGAAGATACGAAGGCTGCGTGGAGCGAAGTGATCAATCAATACCAGCGTCGTGCCGATCTCATTCCGAACCTTGTTGCGACGGTCAAGGGGTACGCAGCGCACGAAAAAGAGACCCTTGAGGGTGTTGTGAACGCCAGAGCCAAGGCGACAGGGATGCAGATGACGCCCGAGGTGCTCAAAGATCCAGCCGCATTCGAGACGTTTCAAAAGGCCCAAGCTGGTCTGACATCGGCGCTAGGCCGGCTGATCGCCATTGCCGAAAATTACCCCAACCTGAAAGCCGATCAAAATTTCCGGGACCTCCAAAGCCAGCTGGAGGGGACGGAAAATCGGATCACGGTGGCGCGCAAGCGGTACATCGACCGAGTGGCGGAATACAACAAGATGGTCCGATTTTTCCCGACCAACCTCACAGCGAAGCTGCTGCTGCACCTGGAAGAGCGCCCCAACTTTACGGTCGCCGATGAGAAAGCCGTGGCAAAACCACCCGAAGTGAAGTTCTGAATCGAGGTTGAGGTGAAGGTTGGAAGTACTCGGAATGAGCCGCCTCCCGTCCTGCTGCTGCCTGGCAGCCGCAACCCTCCTCCTCACCACATCTGCCGTTGCACTTGATGTTCCGCCGTTGACAGGGCGGATTGTCGATCTCGCCCATGTCTTGCCGAATTCCACGACTGAGTTGCTGACGGCGCAACTGACGGCGCACGAAACTCAGTCGAGCAACCAAGTGGCTGTCCTGATAGTCCCCTCCCTCGAAGGCGAACCCCTCGAAGAATTCTCTCATCGTGTTGCGACGACCTGGAAACTCGGTCAAAAAGGCACCGACAACGGCGTTCTGTTGCTCGTGGCAATGAAGGAACGAAAAGTTCGCATCGAAGTCGGATACGGATTAGAAGGAGTCTTGACCGACATTCGCTCGGCACACATCATCAGGAATGAAATTGTTCCTCGGTTTCGGGCCGGTGATATACCCGGTGGGGTGACTGGAGGCATCAACGCGATCGTAAAAACCATTGAAGGAACCTATCAGGCGTCCGAGAAGGCAGTGCCTCGGGAGGGAAACGATATCATTGGGCAAGCCGTGGTTGCCGTCGTTGTCGGACTACTCGTTGGACTCCTGTTCATGAACCTCCATCGATTCATCGGACCGGTGGCTGGGGCAGGGATTACCACCCTGCTGGCACCCTGGTTGGTTCCGGCACTCGTGGCGAGCGGAATCACCCTGCTTCTCCTGCTGATAATCGGTGCCTCTGGTACCGGGGGGAGGAGAAGTCGGTCCCGCGGTATGGACGATTGGGTTTGGTACAGTAGCCGCGGCGGAGGGTGGGGAGGCGGTTCATTTGGTGGTGGAGGTGGGTTCAGTGGTGGCGGAGGCGATTTCGGAGGAGGTGGGGCCAGTGGAAACTGGTAAAGGGCTGCAACTCACGGCCGAGGAACGAGAGCGGATCAGGCTGGCCGTGCAGAACGCAGAACAACGCACGAATGCGGAGATCGTCCCCATGATCGTAAGCCGATCCGGGCTCTATCGCGATGCGCAACATCGCGCCGGATTAGCCCTCGCGCTGTCGGTACTTACGATCTTCCTGACCACAGAGCTTCTGTGGCTGCCATGGGGCTGGCATGCCTCCAATGCGGCTTGGCTGGTGCTTGCGACAATCCTGGCCTATGGTGGAGGAGTCCGGCTTGGCACCTTTGTCCCTATTATTCGCCTGCTCACATCGGCTGATCGGATGCAGGGCAAGGTGAAGCTCAAGGCTGAACGTGCCTTCACGCAGCATGCCATCTTCCAGACTCGTGAGCGTACCGGTGTGCTGATCATGGTGTCTCTCTTAGAGCATCAGGTCTACGTGCTTCCGGATCAATGGTTAGTTCAACGAGTCCCGATGGAACGGTGGTCCCAGGTCGCCCAAGCTGCTTTCGACCGATTGAAAACGGGCGATATCGCCGGCGGGTTGTGCCAGAGCATCGATACGTGCGGTATGCTCCTTGTCGAGGTTTGTCCTGGTCGTCCGGGCGACAATCCCGATGAATTGCCGAATGACCTGGTACAGGAACCGTGATGGGCCCTCTTCATATCTTGAGCACTCAATAAAATATGGTTGCCGACCGATAGATAAGAGGTCGGGCGGGACTGATCGGCAGGGTCGATCTTTGTATGGTGAGATAATACGGACAAGGAGGGAGCGTCATTATGTGGAAGCAGGAAGATCGGGAAGGAGGAGAAGGAGAACGGGGAGAAGGAGAACAGACAGCAGGAGAACGGGCAAGGGAGCGGTGGGTGGAGGACAGGCGCAGCCCATCAAAGAACGGTCTGACCCTTCCGGACGAGGTCGCCTTCGTCGGCAAAGATGTCGAGTTCAAGGGCATCATCACCTATTCCGGTACAGTCAGGATCGATGGATCCTTGGACGGAGAAATTCACACCGACGGTGGCCTACTCGTCGGCCCTGATGCGGTGCTCAAGGCCAAGATTACGGCTGGGACCGTGGTGTGTCACGGAAACATCACAGGTGATATCCAAGCGAAGAACCAAATTCTCCTCCGTGCTCCGGCCGTGGTTCAAGGCAGCCTGACCACACCGGTGCTTTCGATGGAAGAAGGGGTGCTGTTCAATGGAACGTTGGAGATGAAGCCCCAGGCCAAGGCCGAGGTGACAAGGGACGTGGGACCGCACGTCGGAACCATGACCCATCGGCCGCCTGTCCGACTTGCGGCATGATGAGCGTTCAGAGCCTCTGGCACGAATCTCCAACACGCGCCAGGGGCCTGGTTCCGCAAGACCTCAACCTACCTGCTTTTCTGACTCCTTAAGCGCTCTGCTGTTAAGAAAATACCTAGAAATCTCAGGTTCGATAGACGCCTTGCGATCGTTCCGCTAGAATCCGGGTCCATGTCAGAGCCCAGCGTTTCGACCAGCGCTCCAGCCAAACTCCAGGACGAAAATCAATCAGTCGTCAAAGCGGCCGGGGTGATCGGCGTCGCCACGTTTTCCAGTCGTATCCTCGGTTTCATCCGCGATATGGTGTTGGCCAGATTGTTCGGCGCGACACCGGCTGCGGATGCCTTTTTCATCGCGTTCCGCATCCCCAGCCTCCTCCGCGAGCTGTTTGCCGAAGGTTCGATGTCATCGGCCTTCATTCCCGTGTACACGGAATACCGGACGACGCGCAGCAAACAGGAAGCCTGGGAACTGGCCAGCGCGGTGTTCACGACGCTCCTGACCATCGTTACACTGGTGACGATGGTGGGGATTGTGGCCGCTCCTTGGCTCGTCCAGCTGCTCGCGCCGGGATTTCAGGACCACCCCGATAAACTCGCGCTCACGACGCTGCTCGCCCGCGTCATGTTTCCATATCTTTTGTTCATCAGCTTGGCGGCGTTGGCCATGGGTATCCTGAACTCGGTGCGAGCCTTTGCGGCGCCGGCCTTTTCACCGCTGTTCCTCAACGTCTTCATCATCGTCGGCGCTGTTTGGCTGGCTCCGCTTCTGCCGGAACCGATCATCGGGGTGGCGATCGGCGTGGTGGCGGGAGGGGCGGCTCAGTTCGCCATGCAGCTTCCCAGCCTGAAACTGCGGGGATTGCTGTTCGGCTTCCGATTCGAGCCGGGCCATCCGGGACTGCGGCGGATCGGCATGTTGATGTTGCCCACGCTGCTCGGTCTGTCTGTGACGCAGATCAACCTGACGGTGAGCACGGTCTTGGCGTCGTTCTTCGCCGGTGGACCGACCTATTTGTTTTACGGCATGCGGCTGATCCAATTTCCATTGGGCATCTTCGGGGTCGCGTTGGCGACGGCGATTCTGCCGACATTATCGTCGCAAGCGGCCAGAGGTGCCTTGGAGGAACTACGCACGACGCTCGAGTTTGGGCTGCGAATGATCCTCTTCATCATCGTGCCGGCGATGATCGGCTTGATTTTGCTACGCACGCCCATCGTGCATCTCTTTTTCGAGCATGGCACATTCACTGCGCAAGATACGGCAGAAACGGCGCTGACAGTCCTCTGCTACGCTGTCGGTTTGTGGGCATTCGGAGGGGTTCGTATCATCGTCACGGCATTCTATTCGCTGCAAGATACCAAGACGCCGGCCATCTCGGCGGCGGTCGCGTTGGCTGCGAATATCCTCTTCTCGCTGGCGTTGATGTCTTTTCTAGGTGCTGCAGGGTTGGCACTCGCCACGGCATTGGCGGCTATGGTAAACGGAATCATTCTGGTGGCGGTATTGAACCGGAGGCTAGGCGGAGTTGACTGGGGAGCGGTGGGACGGTCTTCCCTGCGGGTTCTGGGCGCATGTATTCCGCTGGTGATCGCCTGCTGGTGGACAGCTGGAGCAGAGGTATGGACGCATCCTGCCGAATGGGTCACGAAATCCGCGATGCTTGTTGCTTCTATTGGTCTGAGTGTCGGTGGATATCTCGCGGTCCACGCGTTGTTTCGGTCCGAGGAACTCGGGGTGGTGTGGGGGATGGTGAGCAGAAAATTGGGCCGATTGACGGCATGACAAGGAGCGAGCTGTGCAACGTGCGGTGATCTTTCATTCGCCCTGGGGGTGGATGGGAATCGCGGAATCGCCGAAAGGGATTCGAGCGATTGTATTGCCGAAACGGTCGAAACGGGCCGTCGAGTCCGATCTCAGGGCACAGTCGGACGGATCGTTGCAACAAGAAGAATCTGCTCGACTGGAAGCGGCTCGTCGGCAGTTGCTCGACTATATTGCGGGGAGACGGAACACCTTTGACGTGTCGCTCGATCTCTCGGAAGGAACACCGTTCCAACGGAAGGTCTGGCGGACACTGCAGCGGGTCCCATACGGCAAGCTCCGTTCATATCAATGGATTGCCTCACGGGTTGGAGGCAAGTACTACGCTCGAGCGGTCGGCAACGCGGTCGGTGCGAATCCGATTCCGATCGTCATACCCTGTCACCGGATCGTCGCTCACGACGCGTCGCTCGGTGGGTTCTCCGGTGGGCTGTCTATGAAACGAAAGCTGCTGGCTCTTGAAGGGACATTGACTCAATTGCAACGAGGGTGACTCGAATCGATGAGAGCCGTTCTTCAACGCGTCACGAATGCTTCGGTAGAGGTTGAGAGAAAGGTGGTAGGTCAAATCCAGGAAGGCCTCATGGTCCTGTTGGGAGTCGCCAAAGGCGATGATGAGACGGATGTGCGATATCTGGTCGACAAGATTCGAAGCCTTCGCATTTTTGCCGATGAACAGGGCAAGATGAATCGATCGCTGACGGACGTGGGTGGCGCGGTGCTGTTGGTCTCCCAATTCACTCTGTTGGGCCGGACTACCAACGGACGTCGTCCCAGCTTCGATAAGGCTGCTCCTCCCGACATGGCCAGGTGCCTCTATGAGCAGGTTGCGGCTGATCTGCAGGCGGGTGGAACGTCGGTTGAAACCGGTGTTTTTGCCACGCATATGCAGGTGGCCTTGGTCAACGACGGGCCGGTGACGTTCATGGTAGACAGCAGGGAAGGACGCTAGTTTTGACTCAAGGTCGGCCGTCGGAGATCCGATAGCATCGACAAGACTGGAAAGCGGTTCATCATCGAGATCTGGTATACTGAGCTCAAGTCTCATCGGCCTTCGCAGGAGGTGGAGATGGGCACTCAAGTTCCTCCACGGCACCCGCTCCGGCAACTCTTCGGCGCGTTAACCGAAAAGAGCTTTACGGAACACCTTGGTTGGCCTGACGCCAAGGTCACATCGTACGTTTCCAACCTCCTGGTCGATTTCACCCATACTGATCAACTCTATAAGATCAAAAATCGACAGAACCAGCCGGTCGATAACGTCGTTGATTTGCTCTTTGAATCGGAAGTCATGCTCGAAGCCCAGTCGCTGGACCGTGAACGAGATGTCCATCGGCACATCGGGGATTTCACTCTCTTCATGGCCGGACTCTTCCCGGAGTATCTTCGACGGCTCAAGTCGGCCGGCCCGATCTATCACAAGGACTTCCTCGTGGACTATGTGAAAACGGGCAAACGGTCCTACGGGATCGTCGCGCAAATCGGCCGTGATGATGCCGAAACCAATTTGCCCTTGTTTCAAAAACTGTCCGAGAACTTCGAACTCTGCGTGACAGGTCTTGGATTTGTGCGGTCCGATCTGGAACGCATGCAAAATCCCGCCTATCAAAAGACCCGGGATCTGCTCTTGAATTGAAATCCGTCCGTCCCATCATTCTCGCGCACGGGGGCGCCGGCTCCCGCGCCATGACCTCACCACAAGCCTCGTGCCTCCGTGCCGCCTTGCAAGTCGGCTATCATTTGCTGGATCGCGGCAGCTCGTCGCCTATTGCCGTTGAACACACCATTCGTGTGCTCGAACGTAGCGGACTGTTCAATGCCGGGAAAGGATCGCTCCTCCAGTTAGATGGCGTACAGCGGATGGATGCCTCCATCATGGAAGGGGATCATCTCAGTGCGGGTGCAGTGGCTTCCATCGAAGGCATCATTCATCCCATCACCGCAGCGCGCCTTGTGATGGAAGAAACGGATCATGTGTTGCTCGTGGGGCCTTTGGCGACGAAGTTTGCCGAGTATTTCAAGATGGAGCGCCACCGGCTTCGAACTCTGCCCCGCCGCCTCTCCTATGGTACGATGCTTAAGCGGAAGAGATTTTTGCGGGATCGGCATGGGACAGTCGGAGCCGTCGCACTCGATCAAACCGGAACGGTCTCCGCCGGGGCCTCGACCGGTGGGATCGATCGCATGTTGCCTGGGCGAGTCGGGGACACGCCGATCATCGGCTGCGGGGTATATGCTGATAACCAAACCGGCGCCGTCTCAATGACAGGATGGGGGGAGAGCATCATTCGCTTGGCGGTGGCCAAAGAAATTTGTGATCACTTAGCTCAGGGAACCACACCGGCAACTGCAGCACGCCTTGTGTTGCAGAAGCTGGTCGCTCGAATCAAGGGATCTGCCGGATGCCTGGTTCTCACTCCTGATGGGCGATTTACTATTCGTCATTCCACTCCTCACATGATGGCCGGATGGTGGAACGGCAAGGGAGAGCCAACAGCGGGAGACCGATTACAATGAGCAACAGTCTCTTTCATCTCGCCTTTCCGATTCACGACATCGAGGCGACCATCCGATTCTACGTTGACGGTCTTGGTTGCATCGTCGGGCGGAGATCGAAACAAGCCGTTACGCTCGGTTTGGCCGGCCACCAGCTCGTGGCGCATGTCGTGCCGGAGCAATCCTCGAAACAGAAAGGTATCTACCCAAGTCATTTCGGACTGGTCATTCTTTCAGAACAAGAATGGCAGGCGTTGGCCGATCGGGCTAAGGCAAAGGGCCTTGCTTTCTATCAACAGCCGCGCGTGCGATTTCCAGGAACGCGCATCGAGCACCGTACGTTCTTTCTTGAGGATCCGTCTCACAACCTGCTCGAATTCAAACACTACACCTACGAATCGGCCATCTTTGGAGAAGCAGATCACGGCCAGGTCGGCGACTCCGAGGAAATGTAGTCGAGTCTCAGTGAAGGCGTTTGTGGGATGACATGGCGACCTTCTCCATCCAACCAAGAATACGTTGGTGTCGGCGGGTGAGGAAGGCGGTTTTGCGCAGGGGATCGTATCGTTGCGGACTGGGTAGGATGGCGGCCAGCCAGGCCGCTTCGTCTGCGGTCAAGTCGGAGGCAGGTTTCCCAAAGTGATGACGGGCTGCTGCTTCCGCCCCATACACGCCGCGTCCCCACTCCGCAACATTGAGATACAGTTCGAGGATCCGTGTCTTGGTCAACTGGTGTTCAAGCGAGCGTGTGATCAAGGCCTCACGGGCCTTGCGGAACAGCGAACGTTCTGAGGACAAATAGAGATTCTTCGCCAGCTGCTGGGTGATGGTGCTCCCGCCTCGTTTGAGTTCTCCTGCTTCCAGATTGTACAGCGCGGCGTCGCGGATGCCTTCCCAATCGAATCCCTCATGGACGAAGAACGAAGCATCCTCCGCCGCGATCACGGCACGTTGCAATTCCGGCGCGATTCGGTTCAGAGGTGTCCAAATCCATTGTCGCTTGCCGGAGCGCCCCTGTTCTGACGCTCTTGCGAGTCGATGGTCCATGAGGGCCGTCGAAGTCGGGTTGGTCCTGGCAAGGAGGTCTGTGTCAGGAAGAGTGCTGAGCCAGCTCAGGACAAGGATGCTCACAACAAGTGCAATGAGCAGGGTGCTCCAGAGAAGAACAGGGGTTGCTCTGCGTCGGCCGGTTGACTTGGGCAAAGGAGGATCGTATGTGTAGTGACGTAGAAAAATCGGACTGTAGGTTGCTTTCTGCCTTGTATTCATCGCCAGGTCTGACGGTATGAAAATCTTCGCCGCTGAGTTTATCAAAAGTTGCGTCGCTCCAGAACAATTTCCGTCCGATCAGCTTCACGAAATTGCCTTTGTGGGGCGTTCCAATGTGGGCAAATCATCGTTGATCAATTCGTTGTTGAATCGCCGGGACCTGGCCAAGGTCAGCCGGACTCCTGGAAAGACGAGAGCCGTGAATGTATTCCTCGTCTCGACTTCCGACCCGAGCCTGTCGCAATTCCACCTCGTGGACCTGCCCGGCTACGGGTTCGCCAGAGTGTCGAAATCTGTCCGCACCCAGTGGGGACCGTTGCTCGAAGACTATCTCGTCGAGCGAGCCTCGCTGCTCCGGGTCGTGATGTTGGTGGACAGCCGGGTCGTGACCGACCAGGATCGTCAGACTATTGCGTGGCTCCGTTCAATCCGTCGGAATCCGCTTGTCGTGGCGACCAAGGTCGACAAGGTGAAGGCGAGCGAACGGGTGCGTACTCTGAGGCAGACACATCGGGCCTTAGGACTAGCCGACGGCGAAATGGTGATTCCCTATTCGTCCGAAACCGGAGACGGACGGGACCGGCTGTGGGGAGCTCTACGCGAGGTGGCCGGAAGACGTCCCACAGACATGTCTTGATCGCGGCTTATTGTGCCGAACGCACAGACTGTGGCTGGGATTTTTCGGCAGCTTGATCGAACTTGATCTCGATGTACGCTTTGTTCTTGAGATCAGCGAGCCAAGATTGATACATGGCATCGCTCTTCTGTTGATAGACCAGTTCCTGAATCTCCCGCCGTGCGTCCTCGTATCGACGAAACTGTTTCGGCCTCCTGTCATCCATTCGGATAATCTGGACTCCCTCAGGGCTCTCGATGATCTCCGAGATTCCTCCCTGCACGAGGTGAGCGACTGCTTGTTCGATGACGGGTATGAGTTCCCCCTGTCGGACCCATCCGAGGCGTCCGCCTTGCAAGGCATTGGCGCCGTCGGAATGCTGCATGGCGACATCCTCAAATTTCTCTCCTCGCTTCAAGTCGTCCATGGCTCGGCGGGCTTTGGTCAAGGCCTCGGCCAACCCGTCCGAGGAACGCGGATGAAAGATGATCTGGCTCAGTTGGTACTCTTCGGGAACGGCGAACCGGTCACGATGTTCTTGATAGAACCGCTTGAGCTCGGAGTCACCGACGGTAATGTTGCCGCGAATATGCATGTCCACGACTCTCATGAGGAGGAGCTGATCGCGCACGGTCTGCACATGATTCGCATTGGCGATGTCGAAGAGCCTGCCTTGCCGCTGCATCTGTTCAAGGGCTTGTTTCACTTCCAGGTCTGAGACCTCAACTTTTTTGGCCTTGGCTTCCTGAAGTTGCAACCGCCGCTCGATGAGCTTGGTCAAGGCCATGTACTCCGCTGTTTTCAACCGCAGGGGGAGGTCGTTTCCACGGTGCTCGCGGGAAAGCCGCTCTTGCTCTATTTCAAGTTCACGCTTCACATCAGACAACATGATCAATTCGGAATTGACGACGGCGACGATGCGATCCTGCAGATGAGCAGCTGAAAAGGCCGGAGGCCAGGACCAGATGACCAACAGGACTAACGGCAACTTGAATCGGACCAGCCTGTCCGATCGGTGCGAAACGCGGTTCATGATCCTTCCACCTGATGGCGCGGGAGCCCACAATTCTACACGAAATAGATACGTCTGTGGAATCGAGCCAGGCTAGCGTTTACCGGTGTCCTCGGTGATATGGCGAGAGGCCCCGGCGAAGCGAATCACGGCATTTGCCCGAATATCGGCGATGACTTCGTCGAATCGCTTGCGGCGCTTATCGGACAGTAATTCTTGTCGAAGCCGTTCCTGCGTGGCCAAATCAACTTGAAGAATGGCTTCGTCAAGCGGGCTCAGCATGACCAAGTAATAGCCGTGATCGGTCTTAATCGGTACACTGACCATCCCGATTTTGAGGGTGTGGATGACGGCATCGACTTCGGGGGGGACCAGCCCTTTTCGGTAAGGCCCGAGCTCGCCGCCCTTGGATTTCGTCTTTTCATCGATTGAGTATCGCTGCGCAAACTTGGAAAAACTCCCGCCTCGATGCACCTGTGCTTCAAGGTCTCTGGCGGCATACACATTAAGGAGGAGCATCACCGAGACATTGGCCTTCAAGGGATCCAATAGTTGGTTGGCGTGCTTTTCGTAGTAGGCATCGAGTTCTGCCTGGGTGACCTCGACCTTCGATTGGAGCTTGTCTTTCAACAGTTCGTCGAGGATCAGCTGTTCTTTATACCGCTGGGTCTTGTCCCGAATCGTATCGTCCTGATCAAGGCCCCGGCGACGAGCTTCCTGCATCAGCAGCTCTCGGGTAATGAGTTCCTCCAGGAATTGTCGCCTACCACCCTCCTTCTCATAGCGGGACCGCGTGGCCTTGGAGAGTTCATCCCAACGGAGGTCGAATTCGGTTTGAGTAATGGCTCGACCGTTCACCAAGGCGACGACCGGTTCTTCCTGTCGCTCGGCACATCCGGAAACCACCGACCCCAAACCGACCAACATGCCGACAAGCAGCCAAGATCGACAATATGTCTTGCGGAAGATCAGCAGCCGGAAGGGCATCATAAGCCGTGGCACAGGTGGATCGCGATTAAGAGGTAGTCGCTCCCTCTTGGATGGTCTTGGTATCACAGAGATCGAGGCTTTGCAAGATCGCATTGAGTTCCGAAAAAAGCTCCAGCCAATCGCCATGACGCATCTGGATCTCGAAGGAGACCGGGCTCAGGAATCGTAGCCGCTTCTTGAGTTGGTCCATCAATCGGTGGACGGAGGTCTCAGAGATGATCGACTTTTGGTGGAACACGACCTTGGCCGTCTGGTCGTGTACCTCGATCGAGGCTAGGCGCAGACGTTTGGCGTGAGTCCGGAGTTGCATCACTTCAAGCAGTCGTTCGACCGGCTCCGGAGGAGGACCGTAACGGTCCTGAATCTCCCCATGCAACAGGGCCAGTTCGCCGACTTGGCCGCAAGCCGTCAGTCGTTTATAGAGGGACAGACGGTGGTGCGGATCGACCACATACTGCTCAGGAATAAAGGCCGAAACGGGGAGTTGCAACGTCGGGTCCGGCTCTTCCTCCATCACATGTCCCTTCAACCGCTGGACGGCCTGCTCCACCATTTGCATGTAGAGATCCAAGCCGATCGCGGCGATATGACCCGACTGTTGTTTGCCCAAAAGATTCCCTGCTCCTCGAATCTCAAGGTCTGCCGCAGCGATACGGAAGCCCGATCCGAGCTCCGTGAATTGCTGAATCGCGATCAATCGTTTTTGCGCATCGCCGGTGAGCGTGCCTTCATCAGGGATGAGGAAGTAGGCGTAGGCCTGCTCTCCGCCGCGTCCGACCCGTCCACGCAACTGGTAGAGTTGCGCGAGGCCGAAGAGATCCGCTCGATTGACGATGATGGTGTTGGCGTTGGGAACGTCGAGTCCCGACTGAATGATGGCTGAGGCGATTAAGACGTCTGCCTCGCGTTTCACGAACTTCAGCATCACGGCCTCCAGCGGTCTGGCATCCATCTGGCCGTGCGCCATGACCATACGCGCTTCGGGAACCAACTGGTGCAGCCAGGCCCCGATCCGCTCCATGGTTTCGACACGATTGTGGACAAAATAGACTTGTCCCCCCCGCCCGAGTTCACGCAGGATGGCGTCTCGTACGGCCTTGTCACTGAACCGGATGACCTCCGTCTTGATCGCCAAGCGTCCGGCCGGCGGGGTATCGATGATGGAGAGATCACGGACGCTCGACATGGCCATCTGAAGGGTGCGCGGAATGGGGGTTGCGGTAAGCGTCACTACATCGACCTGCGTACGAAGTTGCTTGAGCCTTTCTTTATGCTTGACGCCGAACCATTGCTCCTCGTCGATGATGACGAGGCCGAGATGGCGGAACGTCACATCCTGCTGCAAGAGCCGGTGCGTGCCGATTACGATATCGACAGTTCCTGAGGCGACATCTTTGAGGATGGTGTTCGTGTCTTTGGTCGATTGAAATCGTGAGAGCAGCGCCACCCTCATGGGAAACGGAGCGAATCGTTCGGCAAAGTTCTCATAATGCTGGTGAGCCAGCAGGGTGGTCGGTACCAGGACAGCAACTTGTCGATCATGCTCCACGGCTTTGAACGCGGCGCGCATGGCGACCTCCGTCTTCCCGTATCCCACGTCTCCGCAGACGAGTCGGTCCATGGGCTTGGTGGATTCCATGTCCCTACCGATATCTTCGATGGCTTTGAGCTGATCCGGCGTTTCCTCGTATTCGAAGGCCGCTTCGAATTCGTGATGGAGAGTCGTGGTCGCGCCGTACGCATTCCGTTTCACCAGCTCGCGGTTTGCGTAGAGATCGATCAATTCTTGGGCCATCTCTTCGATGTCCTTCTTCACCCGCGCGGTGGTCCTGGCCCAACTGGTGCCGCCCAGGCGATCGAGCCGCGGGACATGACCTTCGGCTCCGCTGTATCGCTGGACCTGGTTCAACCGATCGAGAGGAACATACAAAGTATCTCCGCCGGAGAACTCAAGAATCAGGAAGTCGCTCTCGAAATCTTGAACCGAGAGGCGCTTGAGCCCTCGATATTTAGCGATGCCGTGTTGGACATGCACGACGTAGTCGCCCACGCTCAGGTCTTCCAAGGAGGAGAGGAAGGTCGCCGTTCTGCTTTTCGGCTGCGGTTTGTGGCGCGCTCCCTTCGCGAACAGCTCTTCTTCCGTCAGGAGCGCGACTTGAAGCTCTGCGGAGAGAAATCCAGCCGAAAGGTCGCCGTGCAGGACATAGAACGGCAGCTTACCGGTCCTGTGGCCGGACCAGGCTGTCGGATTCCATGGGTCGGCGGGCAAATCGTGCTCTCGGAACAGCGCGAGCAAGCGGTCGACCTGCCCGCGGCTTCGCGCCACCAAGACGACCCGATGTTCGTTCCGGAGTCCATCTAACAGGGTCAGTGTTTGGCTGAAGGCCGTACCCCTGATACCGAGTCCGATACTCCCCGGTGCTTGGGTAGAAAACGAAAAGATCTCCTTCCACGTTGAGTCCGGCGCGGCCAGCGGCTCAAGAGCCAACATGGGCCACGTCGCAATCCGCCGTTGGAGGCCCTGCCAGGTCAGAAAGAGCCGTTCGGGGGAGGGATACGGCTGCCTGGCATCACGGTCGACATGACGGAGGTAACCATCGTCGATTTTTTCCCATGCCGTCTCACAGGCCTTTTTCAGGGTTTCCGGCTGATCGAGCGCCAGACAGGGAGTCGCGCTGAGATAGTCGAATAGTGTGTCCATTGAATCGTAGAGGTCAGGGCTTCGCCATTCGGCATCCGCTTGGATCGGCATGATCGCATCCGGGGCCTGTGGAGGCCGAACGAACTCCCGTGCAGGCAAGACCACGCCGTCGTTCAAGTTCTTGATCGACGTTTGGGTCGCCGGGTCAAACAACCGAATCGATTCAACTTGATCACCCAGGAATTCCACACGAACCGGGTCGGCATAGGCCGTCGAGAAGATATCCACGATGCCGCCGCGAATGCTGAATTCGCCGGGAATTTCCACGACGGACACTCGTCGGTATCCCAGGCGAAGGAGGTTGGTGATGAGCGAGTCCCGTTCGAAGGCCACCGTCGTCTTGAATCGAATGACCGCCTGTTCGAATGTCGAGCGCGGAACGACAAGATGCATGGCAGCGGCGACGGAGGTGACGAGAATGGTGGGCGGGTCGACCAACAAGCGATGGAGCGTGGTCATCCGGTGCGCGATCAACCCGACATGCGGCGCCGTCCCTTCATAGGGAAGCGTTTCCCATTCCGGGAACCAGGCGAGGTCCTCGACCGGACGGCCCATGAGTTCGTGGAAGAAACACAAGTCATTGAACATTCTTTCGGCGGACTCATCGTTCGAAGTCACGACAACCCATGGACGAGCGCGGTCTGGAGTGCATTGGCTTGTGTTGTTCAGCAGGGTCAGGGCGCAGGCAGCAGTCGAACCATGGGTCCCAAGCAGGCAGATACGGGCTTGGTCTTGCCTCAGTGCCGAACGAACCGGAGCAAGCCAGGATGGAGTTTGGGGATTGGTTTCAGACACGCATTACTTCGCGGTTGATCGGATACGTTGAAGCAATCCCGTGGTCGACATGCCGGGAACCAGCGGGATTGTCCTGACCACCCCTCCTCGCGCTTCGACAAGGTCGCGGCCGACGATCCGGTCGATCTCCCAATCCCCACCCTTGACCAGAACGTCCGGTTGCACGGCGGTGATGAGCTGAAGGGGGTCCGCTTCGTCGAACATGACCACAAAATCCACACAGCCTAAGGCTGCGAGCACCTCTGCCCGTTGTGCCTCCGGCACGATCGGTCGGTCGGGCGCCTTGTCAAGCGTACGGACCGAGGCATCGCTATTGACACCAACGACCAGAATATCGCCGAGGGCCCTGGCTGCCTGCAGATAGCGGGTATGTCCGATATGCATCAGGTCGAAACAGCCGTTTGTGAACACGATCCGCTTCTGCTTTGCCCGTTCATCGGCAAGTGAGGAGAGCAGTTGTTCACGGGGCAACACCTTTGTCGCCATGGCCCATCATACCTTGCATACTGTGCTGACGGCTACATGGAAAGAGCGTCGAACTGGATGGAGCCCGTCGCCTCTTCCTGACGCTATTCCGCGAAGCAAAGGGTCTTTCCTGTCGTTGCTCTCAAGTCATCAGCTAATAGACCGATAGCGCACATAACGGACTCGAAGGCCCGAGAAGGGATCTGGCCTATCGTATGCCTGAGGACGTGGACAATGGTTGAGGATGGGATGGGCATATTCTGGCTCATTGCAGCGGCCAATGTTCTGCTGGTCGCTCCGTTGGTTTTCTTCCTTGTACAGACAGCTCGACGAGTAGGGACCGAAAGGATCCTCGCAGAGGCCGAGAGAGTCCGATTCCAAGAAAATGAGCAGAGGCTCCGGAGTCTTTTGGAGCGTCGGCAAGCGCTCCAGCATGCTGTGGCCAAAGTGCTCGCAGGCGCCTCCACTGTCGAGCAAGCGGTCCCTGACCTCCTCCAGGCGGTTGTCGTGAATCTCGGTTGGCAGATCGGTTTGTTTTGGCTGGTGCAAGGCGACCGGCGAACCATTATTTGTACGCAGTGCTGGTCGGGCGATCCAGCGGTGATGCAGGAGTTTCTGAGAAGAAGCAGGCAGGAGGCTCAGACTGTAGGGTCGAATCTGCCAGGTCACTGTTGGGCTCGCGGCGAACCGCTGTGGATGGAGGACGTGGCAAGAAACCCCATGTGTCCGCGCGGACCTGTCGAAGCGACGGAGGTGTCGCGCGCGGCCTGCGCCTTTCCAATTTGGCTGGGGGCGAACGTGTACGGCGTCATGGAGCTCTTCAGCGGTGAGCCCCTGGCCGAAGATGAGGATTTACTGAGAGCCTTGGGTACAGTCGGAAGACAGATCGGGCTTTTCGTCGAACGAACTGAAGTGGAAGCGGCGTTGCATGAAAACGAAGCACGTACCGGCCTGATCATTGACACAGCCCTCGACGCCGTGATGACGATGGATCATACAGGTCGAATTACCGAGTGGAATGCTCAGGCGGAACAGGTGTTTGGCTGGTCTGCGCATGAGGTGATCGGGCGCGATGCAGCCGACACCATCTTTCCGTCGTCCCATCGCCCCAGCTATCGCGAGTATGTTCAGCGGCTCCTTGAACCCAAGGACGCGTCCCTCTCAAACAGACTGGTCGAAATGATCGGTCTCAAGCGAGACGGCAGCGAATTTCCCATTGAAATCGCCATGACGCGATTAGCCGTCGAAGGATCCGTCATCTTCAGCGCATTTATCCGAGACATCACGAGCCGGACAGAGGCGGAGCAAGCGCTGAAGGACTATGCTCGACAGCTGGAGCACATCAATCAGCAGCTGGATGCCGCATTGAGGCAGGCCAAAGCCGCCACCGAGGCCAAGTCGTCGTTCCTATCGACCATGAGTCACGAAATCCGGACACCGATGAATGGTGTGATCGGGATGACCGGTCTCCTCCTGGAGACCACACTGACGGATGAACAACGCGAATACGCCGAAACGGTTCGGACCTGCGGCAATCATCTGTTGACGATCATCGACGATATTCTAGATTTTTCCAAGATTGAAGCGGGAAAACTGGATTTGGAGGTGATTGAGTTCGATCTTCGTCTTGCCATCGAGGAGTCTCTGGACCTCGTGGCGGAACGCGCGTCATCCAAAGGACTCAATCTGGCCTGTCTCTTTCACGCCGATGTGCCGCAACATCTGCTTGGTGATCCGAGTCGCATCCGACAGATCGTGATGAACTTGACGGCGAACGCCATCAAATTTACCGATAGCGGCGATGTCGTGGTGGAGGTGACGGTTGATGCTCAATCGAAGGAGGAAGCGACGATTCGAGTCTCGGTTACGGACACAGGGATCGGCATCTCCGAGGCATCCCGCGAACGGTTGTTTCAGTCGTTCAGCCAGGCTGATGGATCCACGACGAGGAAATATGGTGGGACCGGCCTCGGTCTTGCGATTTGCAAACGCCTTGTCGAGATGATGGGAGGAGCGATCGAAGTGATGAGCCGGGTTGGAGAGGGGAGCTGCTTCTGGTTTACGGTGAATCTGCGCAAACAGGCTGATGCCTCCCGCAGTGCCGATGCCGCTACCCCCCTATTGAGTGGTCTCCGCATCTTGATCGTGGAGGATAAGGCCGTTAATCGAAGGATCTTGGAGCTGTTGACGAAGAAATGGGGAATGCAACCGACAGTGATCGCCAGCGGTTCAGCGGCTTTGGATGTCCTGAGAGGTCAGCATGGACAACCGCGGTTCGATCTTGCACTGGTGGATGTGGATATGAGCCCGACGGATGGGATCGAATTGGCACGTGCGATCAAGGCACGAGCTGAAGGATGCGATACCAAACTCGTGCTGCTCACGTCGTTCGGTCGGCGAGGAGATGCGAAGGCAGCCAAAGAGGCGGGACTGGCAGCCTATCTGACCAAGCCGATTCGTGAGCGACAGTTGCAGGATTGTCTCGTCGCGGTCATGCAACGTTCCGTCGCTTCACGTCCGCCGGCCGCGAGGGAATCGTCGCCGCTCATCACTCGGCACACCCTGGCGGAAACCAAAGCCAAGAGGGATCTTCGTATTCTCCTGGCCGAGGATAACATCATGAATCAGAAAGTGGCCGTTCGCATGTTCCAGCGGCTGGGCTATCGAATTGATGTCGTGGTCAATGGACGTGAGGCGGTCGAGGCGATGTCTCGCGTCAGCTATGACGTGGTGTTCATGGATTGCCAGATGCCGGCCATGGATGGTTTCGAAGCGACAAGTCTCATTCGGGGGCAAGAGGCCTCCGGAACTTCCCATCGTGTGCGGATCATCGCCATGACGGCCAACGTCATGCAGGGAGACCGTGAACGATGTCTGGCATCTGGAATGGACGACTATCTCTCAAAACCTATTTCGGTAGACGCGCTGGCCTCTGTCCTGGATCGAGTCAATCCGCAGCACGAACGTTCGCATCCGAACAACAACCACGAAGCTGCGTAGCTTTTCCGATCTTCCCCCTCAGAACCTTCTTTCCACCGTCATGTCAATGTAAGCGTCAGTTGCTCCGGCGCTCTGTCGGATCCAGCCGGTCTGGTTGATGGGGGTGATGAGTCCAAGGAAGGAGTCAGGTAGGGCTTGGGCCGATCCTCGATCAGTTGAGTCGGCGACAAGATCTCTTGCAACGAGCCCCGACAGGATCCGCAGTGATGGCGCTTGGGTTGGATCGTTCTTCGGTGCCGTCGATAGAGACGCCCACAGCCTTGGCACCGCCAAGTGAATTTCGACAAGGCAATCACTTCCTTCTCAAGCGAGTGGTACGTCGTAACGGCCACCTCTCCGGACCGATTGATCTGCGTCATTTTCCGCAAGAACTCCAAGCCATGATCAGGCCGATGCTTCAGCACATCGAACTGCCACTGATGGATCATTTCATGAGCCAAGGTGTTGAGCAGTTCCTGTTCCGCGTACGGCGTCCCTGCGGCGAGCTGTTCAAACAACGGGAGAGAAAGACGAATTTCACGATGACGGTTAGTCATGGCGAGGGGTGAGAATGTCCTTGGTCCTTGACGACAGGCAAACATCCCGACCGAGACGGTCAGCCGCTGACTCCAGACGACCTCGATCGGCGTGAGTGAGCCCGCAAAGTAACGCGCGTTCAGGTGCTGCCACCGAGCCTGTAACTCTTCGGAAGAAAGGGGTACCGGAAGGTTTGGACCTACCGAAGTCGATGTCATCCTAGTTCCTCCAGCACAGCCGCTGCGAGCAGCGGCAGCATGATCTCATGGTGGCCGGTCAAGGAATAGCCTCGCCCGCCTTTTTGGGTCGGGCGCCGTACCACGTTGGTCTGCGGCCGGTAATGGGGGAGAAAGTCCATATTCACGGTCGTAATGTCGGCGATCGGATGGCCCAGATTTCTCCCTAACGACAGTGTTTTCAGAAAGACTTCGGGAAGAATCACAGCCGAGCCGATGTTCAGATAAACACCGTTTTCCATCCCGGCGACGACGGCGGTCAGACGCCTGAAATCCAGGAGCGAAGTGGATCCGATGGCAGTACCGTCCGCCGAGGGGTGCATGTGGATAATGTCGGTTCCGATCGCGACATGCACGGTCACCGGGATACCGAGCCGAGCGCCAGTCGACAGAATACTGCCAGCGCGATTCGGGAATTGATCGGCAATTTGGTTCATGTAGCGGCCGATGGCCTCACCCAACCCATGGCCGTCTTTCGCGCCCCGCGTGATGGCTTCATTCAGCATCCGTCCCGTTTCCTCCGCCATGCCGAAGCGCCCCTCGTCGATCTCGGCATCGACTTCTTCGGAGGTATGGCCCATGAAGGCCAATTCGAAATCGTGAATAATCCCTGCTCCGTTCATGGCGACTGTCGTGATGATACGTCGTTCCATCAAGTCCGTAATAATCGGAGCCAGGCCCACCTTGATCACATGGGCGCCGATTCCGACAATGACGGGACGGCGTTTTCGATGAGCCTTCACGATGGCGTGGGTGACGGCCCGCAGGGTCTTGACCGCTAAAATATCGGGAAGCGTTTCATAGAACCTTCTGAACGATCCGCCGGGCTTCCAGGGGGCGGCGAAGTTCGAAAGCTGTACTAGGCTCGGGCGTTTCTTCAGCGGATAGGTCTTAAGGGCCGAGACATCGATCGGCTGAATCAGTCGAGGAGCAGGCCGACGCCGAGAAGTCCGATCAGGACGCTTTCCCAAGAAGATGATCCTCTACCAGTTCGCACAAGACGTGGCCGAGCGTGATGTGACTTTCTTGAATCCGAGACGTGACCGTAGATGGGACGATGAAGGGATAATCAACCAACCCTGCCAGCTTTCCACCGTTGGCGCCGGTCCAGGCAATCGTGGTCAAGCCACAGTCGCGGGCTGCCTCGACACCGTTCAGCACGTTGGGAGAATTCCCGCTCGTACTGATGCCGATGGCGATATCTCCTTTTCGGCCGTGTGCCCGCACCTGACGGGCAAACAATTCCTCATATCCATAATCGTTCGCGATGCAAGTAATGGCGGCAATGTCAGTCGCGAGGGCGATTGCAGGCAAGGGTACTCGCTCGCGCTGGTATCGTCCCACGAACTCCGCTGCGATATGGGCCGCGTCGGTCGAGCTTCCGCCGTTGCCGAAGAGGAGGACTTTATTGCCGTTTTGGAAGGCCTTTGCGATGAGCGTCGCGACCTGCACGATACGATCGGCGTGATCACGCGCGAATTGCTGCTTGACCTTGGCACTGTCCGCGAAGGCCGTCAAGACAATTGCTTGCATGGCGGGATTCTAGGATGATGTCTACAAGGCTGTCAAACAGCACAGCCTTATCGTCATGACTTTGCCGAAACCGATGTTCCGGTCTGTTTAATGGCGTTCATCGCCAACGCGATCATCGACCCGACATCAGAAATACTGGCAGGAAGTACCAATGTGTTGCTCGATTTTGCAAGTTCGCCGAACTTGGCAATGTACTGCTCAGCGACGCGAAGTTGCACGGCTTCTTGGCCTCCAGGAACTTTGGTGGATTCTGCGACCTTGCGGAGTCCGTCGGCGGTGGCCTGCGCTATAGCCAGTATGGCGGCCGCAGCGCCTTCCGCCTCGTTGATCTGTTGCTGCTTTTTGGCCTCAGACGCCTTGATCACTTGTTGTTTTTCACCTTCGGCCTGATTGATCGCTGCGTCGCGCTCTCCTTCCGACGTCAGAATCAGTGCGCGTTTTTCCCGTTCGGCGCGCATCTGTTTTTCCATTGCGTTGAGTACGTCTTTCGGTGGAGTGATGTTCTTGATCTCGTATCGAAGGACTTTCACGCCCCAGGGTTCCGACGCCTTGTCTAATTCATTGACGACCTGCGCGTTGATGGTGGTCCTTGCCTCAAAGGTCTTATCCAGCTCGATTTTGCCGATCTCGCTTCGCAGCGACGTCTGTGCCAATTGTGTGAGCGCAAACTGGTAGTTGCTGATCCCATAAGACGCGCGCTCAGGATTAAGCACCCGCATGTACAGAACCCCATCGACATGCACCTGGACATTGTCGCGCGTGATGCACACTTGTTCGGGAATATCCACGGCATTTTCCTTCAGCACGTGTCTATATCGGATTGCGTCGACAAAGGGCACAAGAATGTGTAATCCCGCATCAAGCGTGGAGCTGTATTTCCCCAAACGTTCCACGACGTAGGCGTTCTGTTGAGGGACGACAACAGCGGTTTTCGCGATCGCGATGACAACAATCAGCGCCAGTAGGATAACAACAAACGTTCCACCTTCCATGCCAACACCTCGTTTGATAACAGTCGTTATTCTGATCTCACACAGAGCATTAACCCGTCCACTTTTGTCACGATTGCGCGCTGGCCCTTGGTCAGCGAAGAGGGTCCGTCGTTACGCGTAGTCCACGTCGTGCCGCGCAATTCTGCCTTGCCCGTGTGCCCCGAAGGAAGATCGTCAAGGAGAACGGCGGATTCTCCTACCATGCTGTCCACCACATGGGCCGGTGTACTTCTGGTCATTCGCATCAGGGGGCCGCGGAAAAGCAGGAGCGAAACGACAGCCAGAATGGAGAACAGCAGCCATTCCAGCCACGCAGTCTGTACAATTCCCAGACCGGCCAGTGCACCAACGATCAGTGCCGCAATGCCGAAGAACAGGAGATAGAATCCCCCCGGCGCGATCATTTCTGCGCCCGCAAGGACTAATCCCATGAACAACCAGTACGACCAGGTCATTGAAACACCTCGTTGCTGTACAAGAGACTGAGACGAGATACCGGGAATCCTTGCGAAGTCTAGGGATCATTCGAATAGCCGTCAAGGGGAGTACGGTTGAACGGCAGCGAATTGAACCGGCCAGAATGCGATGGTATAGTCGTCCCACCATGGGACAAGATCAACCCATCAAGACGCTCGTGATCGCCTTGGTCGATGACGCGGCGTCGGCGGTCTACTCAATCAATCGGCTCAACCCCGATATTTTGTGTTTCGTGTTGCCTGAAGGAAGCAAGGCGTTGGTGGAATCGGACGTCCAACCGAAGATCCAACAGATGCCGAGGCGGTGGGATTGGATCGTGCTGGCGGACGCTTGGGAGTTCCCATCCACCTACCAGACTATCGCGCGATCCCTACCGGATCTCTTACGGACATGGGAGGTACAGCCCGGAGAGCTGGTTCTGGATCTCAGTGGAGCGACCGCGGCGATGGCGGGTGCGTTCGCCTTGGTGGCGCTCCCGTGGACTTCTCGGGTGATCGAGCTGGTTCAGGCACGAGAAGGTCTGGAGGGTGATCGTGTCGAACTGGGCTCCAAGACGCTGGTCTGGACACAGACGAATCCATGGGATGAGCAGGGAACGGTGTCGCGGCGGGAAGGATGTGAGTTGTTCAACCGAGGCCGGTTTCACGGCGCCGCTAAAATGTTCCACGACATCGAACTGTTAGTTAGTGGCGGACAGAAGCCGTTGTATCGGGCATTGAGGGATTTGGCCGAGGGCTATGACTTATGGGAACGGTTTCACTACCGCCAGGCTTGGGACAAATTGAAGACCGCGATCAAGGCGCTTGAGATGGCTTCGCTGTGGGGCGGGCCGCCAGGGTTAAAGGTCGTCCTGCCTCCCCTGAAGGCCAACGCGGGTTTCCTTGAGAAGCTTGTCCTCGACCCTGCTGAGGTTAAAGAGTCCATGACGCTAGACTTGTTGGCGCACGCAGAGAGACGACTTCATGGAGGACACGATCCCGAAGCAGCCATGACCGCACTTGTTCGGGCGCTGGAGGCGTTCGCGCAAGTCCGGCTCTATAAGGCGCACAAGATCAAAAGCTGGGATGTGTCGCCGGGACAGATTCCGCAAGCGCTTCAAGAGACCTGTCGCAATTGTTACCTCGAAGACATCGACGGCAAGTACAAGCTGCCTCTTCAAGCCCAGTTCCGTGTGCTGGCTGGGTTAGGCGATCAGTTGGGCCAGACTTTCCTCAGAGAATGGCCGAAGATGAAGCCTCTGCTGGACGCAGCGAACCACGCGGTGTTGGGGCACGGATTCGAACCCATCAAATCAGAGCGAGTGCAGCAACTCTATGATGTGGTCGTCAAACTGTCGGGCGTCAATGAGACCTCGCTGCCGAAGTTTCCGGTGTTGCACCTATAGTGCCGTCGTGCGTGAAATGTGATGTTGAGCAATCTCACCAAACGACTCTGAACAGTCCTGGTTTTCGGGATACGAGGTCCGTCGCCTGCGAGATACGTTTCACGAACGGCGAGAGATGATCGAAGTCAAAATTTATTACGAAGACACTGATTGCGGTGGGGTCGTCTACTACGCCAATTATCTGAAGTATTTTGAGCGGGCTCGCACCGAATACCTGGAAATGCGAGGGTATTCGGTTGCCGCCCTGATGAAACAGGGCGTCCTCTTCGTGGTCGTACATGCCGAAGTTGACTATTGCTCGCCGGGCCGCTACGGAGAAACGCTGATCATCGAAACGGACGTTAGCGATATCACGCGGGCCGCGTTGACATTTTCGCATGTCGTGCGCGAGAAGGTGAGCGGGCGCGTGGTGGTGAAAGGCGCGGCTCGGTTGGCGGCGACGGACAGGAACGGAAAAGTCACACGGCTTGACGGAGCCATGGTCGCCGCGCTCCAGTCAGCAGCTCCCTCTTCTGAACTACCTTGATCCTAAAGCGAATACAGCCGGCCGAAGCCAATCATGTTCGGATGCCGCTGCCGATCATGTAACTGTGATGACGCATCGTCGTTTTGTGTCTTGACTTGAAACCTGCCCGCTGCGTAGCATCAACAAAAGAAAGGAGTGGTGTTATGAGTCAACAGACAACTATCCCTGGGTATACCTACGGCACGGCGCCAGTTGCCACGTCTCCTGTGACGGTTGCCGATTTTGAGTTGATGAAGAAGAGTGCCTTGTTCGGCGACGAGGATGTGAAATATTTACGCCTGTCCCACGACATCGTGAAGGATCAGGTCGAGGCGATCCTCGACGTCTGGTACGGGTTCATCGGGTCCCAACCGCATCTGCTGAAGTCCTTCCTCGGTAAGAGCGACGGCAAACCGCTCGGTGATTATTTGGGCGGGGTGCGTAAGCGATTCGCCCAGTGGATTCTCGATACGGCTCGTGCGGAGTACGACCAGAAATGGCTCAACTATCAGCACGAGATCGGCTTGCGTCATCATCGGACGAAGAAGAACCGCACGGACAACGCTGCTGCATCGGTGGAAAATGTTCCATTTCGCGACCTCTTTGCGCTCATCTTCCCAGTGACCTTCACACTGAAACCGTTTCTTGCAAAGAAAGGCCACTCAGCGGAGGATGTCGAGAAGATGTATGGTGCTTGGGTCAAGTCCTGCCTGCTTCAAGTCACCCTCTGGAGTCACCCTTACGTAAAGGCCGGAGATTTCTAATCCGGCGCCGGGGAGATAGTCGGGGACATTCTGGACACAACCGAGGCTCTCGGTATGGTTCAGGATGTCCCCCACTACTTGGTTTGCGCGAAGATTTCCTGGCGTAACTTCACGCGCGGATCTCAGTGAATGGTAGGAGACTCAGGAGACTGCTCGTTGGCCCCAACAGGCATGGATGAGTGCGTTGAGAAACCAAAAAGATGGGTCGGTCAAAGGGGCGGTGAGCACCCCGTACTCTTTATCCCGTTCCTCAGTCAGGCTCCCATCGGCTTGTTCAGAGGCACGTATCCCTTCCAGGCTTTGCAACCACCAACGTCCCCATGGGCTGCCTCCACGGACTACCGTTGCGCTCGCTTCGTGACGGATATTCACCAAGCCGCAGCGTTCGAACAACAACGGTAGCGTTCGTCCAAACGTAGGATCGTATCCGCGTGACACCCACCATTCGCCGTTCTTCCAGACGCGATGGTAGAGGGCGTAGTGTGAATGAGAAGGGTCGACAGGAGCGACCATACCCCAGTCACCATCTTCGTCGATCAGCCATCCTCCTGGTCGCAGGCACTCCACCATGCGGCGGATGGCGACCTCCTGTTTGCCCGCAAGCCAAAATAACATGAGGCGTGTACAGACAAGATCGAATGAACCGGGACCTAACGTATCCAGTGAATCGCTGAGGATGTCATGCCGACGGATTTCGAGATTCGGGAGGTCAAACCGATTGAGATACGTGAGATTGACATCAGTGGCCACGACGCGGCCGTCGGCCCCGACTTGCCGGGCAAGCCACACAGCCATAGACCCGCGGCCTGCGCCGACTTCAAGGCAGCGCCAGCCTGGTTGAACTATGGCACGCCGTTGGCGAGAAAGCGGATCGAAGATGTCTTCGAGAAGACCGAGCCGCTCATCTTCAGCCTCCTGGCGTCCCGTTGCAGCAAGGCGATACTGCGGTTCGGATGTACGGATGTTCTCGCAGTTCGTTCCATCTCGCTGTTGCGCCACGCCTGTTACCGTAATTCCCCGCACATCGGCCTGTCAACGCCGTGTCCTTCTTTACTGCATATTCCGCTGAATCCGGCCGCCGATTCCGAGCGAATCCGGCCACCCCTCGGAGCCCCGCGACGCAGGGCCTCAGTGGTCTGTCGTGAGTGGCCGACTTCCGTCTGCTTTCGCCAGCCGTTTGCGCATCGATTCTCCTTTGAGCGTGATCTTATAGGCGTTGTGCACGAGCCGGTCAAGAATGGCATCGGCCAGCGTCGGCTCGCCGATTGCTGTGTGCCAGTGATCGACCGGGAGTTGACTGGCCACGAGGGTGGCCCGACGCCCGTGCCGATCATCCAGCAGTTCCAACAAATCGCGGCGATGTTCGTCGGTCAACGGGGCCAACCCCCACTCATCCAAGACCACGAGGTCCGTTTTGGCGAGACTTCGGAGCAGACGCCCATAGCGGCCATCGCCTTTGGCCACGGCCAGTTCTCGGAAGAACCGTGGGAGTCGCAGATACAGGGCGGAGCAGCCCAGCCGACAGGCCATCTGGGCCAGTGCACAGGCCAGATAGGTTTTACCGACGCCGGTCGGACCCACGATCAACACATTGTCATGACTGCGAATCCACTGGCCGGTCGCGAGCGACGCGATCACACTTTTGTCGAGCCCCCGCGGATGGCGATAATCCAGATCCTCCAGCGTGGCGCTGCCGGGGAGCCGGGCCTGGGCGAGGCGGCGCATCAGCCGTCGATTGTCCTGGGTGGTCCGCTCCCGATCGACCAACAGCCCCAGCCGTTCCTCGAAGCTCAGCCGCTGCACGTCGGGCATCTCCAGTTGTTCCGCCAAGGCGTGGCCATGCCCGTGAGCTTCAGGGCCTCCAGCGGTGCGAGTGTCGGGTGACGTAACATCAGAGTCCTCCTTCGTGTTTGTGGTAATACGTGGCGCCGCGCAGATGGTCGTGCTCGAACGGGAGAGGCACCACACGCTCCCGCTCAGGGAGCGGCTGCTGATCGAGCCCAGTCTTTAAAATGGACTGCACACTTTTGTAGGTGAAGGCCTCCAGCGTCTGGGCCCGTCGGCACGCCGCCTCCAACCGCGCCGGGCCGTACGCACGCTCCAGCCGGAGAATGCCCAGACAAGACCGGTAGCCCTGTTCGGGATGAGGCCGTCGCGCCAGGATTGCCGCCACGACGGCTGCGGTGGCGGGCCCAACGGTCTCGGCCCACTGGATCAGTCGCGCGGGGGACCACGCCAGATACTGCTGATGCGCTGACGGGAGATGCGCGGTGATCGTGGTGTGTCGGC
>PHGD01000029.1 GCA_011090425.1 Nitrospira sp. LK70
GCGACTGGGGCAGGCCTCCGCCCGAGCGGTCCCGGTGGACGAGGTCCTCCAGATGGTGACGCTGTATGAAACCCGCTACAGGGGGTGGACCGTGAAGCATTTCCATGAGCGTTGGCACCAGGAGCATGAGGGGACGCGCTCCTACACGTGGACCAAGAACAAACTGCAAGCGGCTGGTCACGTGACGCGCGCGCCACGGCGCGGGGCGCATCGCAAGAAGCGGCCCCGCAAGCCCTTGCCCGGAATGATGCTCCACCAGGATGGCTCCCGACATGAGTGGGTGCCGGGCTGTCAGTGGGACCTCATTGCGCCCCTGGATGATGCGACCACCGAGCTCTACTCAGGAAAAATGATAGGGTCAGGTCTTACATTCAAAATGATAGAGTCAGGTCTTACATTCACACCCTGCCACGTTCCGCCTGCTTGAGACGCCGACTCACCGTAACATAATGAACCCCCAGGTGCTCCGCAATCTCTCGCAGTCGATAGCCGTGCTCTCGATAGGCCACCGCGATCAGCTCGGCCTCTTTCCCTTGACGTCGAAACAGATGTGTCAGCGTGGGCCGTTGTGCCTGCGTCTGCCGTCGCGGAATTTCTCGCAGCACTCGATCCGGCTGATGTTGCGCAATGAACGCCTCGGAGCCGAGATAGATCTGTCCACGCAGTTGCTCCCAGGGCCGTGGCCCTTCTCGTCCTTCTGCCACAAACTGCCGATAGCGCAGGTGCGCCTCCCGCTGCCGCGTGCCAAATTGCCCAAGAATCCAGTTGGTCGACAGCCAGTTTGGCCCGGTGCGCTCCCCTGCTGTCACCAGATAACTACTCCAGGTCCAGAGACGCGGATGGGCGACCATCTTGGCCCGAACCGGGTTCAGGACGACGTAGCGACACAGTTCGAGGAGATGCGCCTCCTTCTCCACCAAAATCGCAGTGAACCGTCCTTGGAACAGGTGCCCCACCCGGTGATGCCGACGGTTCATCGCCTGCGTGTATGTGCCATTCAGCTGCCGCATTCCTCGTGAAAGATTCGGCTGCGGGGTTTCGATCAGCAGATGATAATGGTTGTCCATCAGACAGTAGGCGTGACAGCGCCAGCCGAAGCGATCGATGACGTGGCCCAGCCTGTCGAGGAAGAGCCTGCGGTCTCGATCATCGAGCACGATGTCCTGCCGGGCATTCCCACGACTCGTGACATGGTAGACGGCACCGGGATATTCAAGGCGGAGCGGTCGTGCCATAGCCGGCAACCATACCAGAGTTCGTGTGAGAGTGTAAGACCTGACCCCCTAACGCTTCCTAACGGGCTCAGTGCGAGGTTCTTGGACTTCATTGTGCGCTCGGCCACAACCACTTGGCGACCTTCTTCCAACCTGCCCGCAAATCGATCCCAAACCCAAAGAAACTTGGCTTCAGAATAAAGATCGGGTTCTCGGTCGGTGGTGCTTGGTGCAGTTGCAATGGAGCTTGGGCTCCGCTAATCTCCTTAATAAACTCGTGAAGCCGACGAGATCTGCCATCGATTGAATTCGACATCCTGGACCTCTCCGACCCATCGCCGTAGAACGTCATTCCGCTGAAGTCGCTCAAACGAACCAAGTATTCCTCTGCGTCTTGTTCTGCGAAATAGGCACTCATCCGATCGACCCACGCGTTGTGCTCGGCTATCGGCAAAGGCGTCTCTCCAACGCGTTTACGCAAGCCCTCAGCTTCGCGCAGAAACACGGCGAGCCGCTTTGGATCGATGGGCATTCGTGTCGCCTAACAATGTTTAGGCCGGTCCGCATAAGAGCCGCATTTGCCCATTTCTGTCCGTAGAACACGCCACGACGGTTCGCGAACAATACGCCATAACCGTTGCTGTTTCAATGAATGCTGTTTCAATGAATTCCGACTACTGGCCCATTTATCACGGGTGCTTATGCGGATCGGCATAACATCCGTTCCTCGCATCGGTTCACATCCCATCCAGCGGACTGCGGACACCGACCGGCCCACTATGAAATACATGGGTTTGGCAGCATCGATCCTACATCTCTGACGATGTCCAGGAGGAGCCGGAACCAGCGCGGCGTATTCTCGACCGATCTACGAACTCCGTCAAGCCTCGCTAACTCAGGCTGCAATCGGAAGTCGGCAAGCGCCTCCTTCTTTCTTCCGTGGCAAGATCCGCCCCTGTATGAGGGCGAAATGAATCCAATCTTCAGGCCATGACTCTAAACAGTGCACCACGCTGCCTTGACAAGCTGAGCATGCCTTTGCTAGCTTTGAAATTCTTTAATCTCTAAGCCAACTTGGGAGAATCTGTGCAGGTCAAGATCAATGGAAAGCCTGAGGAGATCCAGAGCGGAACCGTCCTCGATTTGCTGAAGACAAAAGCCATCGAGCCGCAGATGGTCGCCGTCGAGGTCAACGACAAAGTGCTGGATCGTGACCATTTTGCCACGACCCACCTCAATGAAGGGGACCATGTGGAATTCCTCTTCTATATGGGAGGGGGGCGGTGAGTACGGCGCTGCACAACGATATCACTGAGCTGATCGGCAAGACTCCGCTTGTTCGGTTGAACCGACTTTCAAAGCCCGGATCGGCAACCATTTACGGGAAGGTCGAGTTTTTCAACCCCGGCGGCAGCGTCAAGGATCGGATCTGCCTCAATATGATCAACGAGGCAGAACGTCAGGGGATGCTCAAGCCGGGCGGAACCATCGTGGAGCCGACCAGCGGAAACACGGGAATCGGATTGGCCTTGGTGGCGGCAGTGCGTGGATACAAACTGATCCTTGTGATGCCGGAAAGCATGAGCATGGAACGGGCCAGCTTGCTTTCGTCGTATGGCGCACAGCTCGTGTTGACACCGGCCTGGGAAGGCATGAAAGGGTCCATTAAGGAGGCGGAAAGTATCTTGGCCCAAAATCCCTCGTACTTTATGCCGGATCAATTCTCGAATGCTGCCAACCCCGCCATGCACCGGATGACGACGGGACCGGAGATTTGGGATGCCCTCGCAGGGAAAGTCGATGCCTTTGTGGCCGCCGTCGGAACCGGCGGAACCATCACAGGATGCGGGGAAGTCTTCAAGGAAAAGAACCCGCGGATCAAAGTGATCGCCGTCGAACCGGCGACTTCACCGGTCTTGTCCGGCGGCGATCCAGGACCTCATAAGATTCAAGGGATCGGTGCGGGCTTTATTCCCAAGGTTCTCAATCAAAAACTTCTCGACCGCGTGATCACTGTGACGGACGACGAGGCCTATCAGACCGCGAAACAGCTCTCGAAGAAGGAAGGCTTGCTGGTGGGGATCTCCGCCGGCGCCAATGTGTTCGCTGCCCAAAAGATCGCCGATGAACTAGGACCCGACAAGAACGTCGTCACGATCCTGTGCGACACGGGCGAGCGCTACATCAGCATTGAAAAGTATTTTAATATTTGAAAGGCCGTTAATCGTTAACCGTGAACCGTTAAAGTCAGGGACGATCGATTAACGAATAACGATTAACGTTTTACGTCTCGATCCATGGAATTCACTGAAGAACAAATCAACCGGTACAGCCGGCATATCTTGCTCCCTGAGGTGGGCGGCAAGGGGCAGAAGAAAATCGCTAAATCCCGGATTCTTCTCGTCGGTGCCGGTGGTCTCGGCTCCCCTGCCGCTCTATATTTGTCTGCAGCAGGAGTCGGCACGATTGGTTTAATCGACAGTGATGTGGTCGATCTGACTAACCTCCAACGTCAAATTCTTCACCATACTCCCGACGTGGGCCGCCCGAAGGTCCTCTCAGGCAAGGAAAAGATCCAGGCGTTGAACCCCGACGTCTCCGTGTCGATGTACGAAGAACGGCTCACGGCCGGCAACGCCCTCAAGATCTTCGGTGACTATGATGTCATCATCGACGGAGTCGATAATTTCACGGCGAAGTTTCTGATCAACGACGCCTGTTTCTTCGCGGGGAAACCGCTGGTCCATGGCGGCATTCTGCGATTCGATGGACGCGTGACAACGATCATCCCCAAGAAGTCAGCCTGCTATCGGTGCGTATTCAAGGCCCCTCCGCCGCCTGGTTTCGTTGCTTCTTGCCAGGAGGCCGGAGTGATCGGGGTCCTGGCAGGCATTGTCGGAACGATTCAGGCGACAGAGGCGCTGAAACTTGTCTTGGGTATTGGACGGCCGCTGACGGACCGTCTGCTCGATTTCGATGCGCGCAACACTCAATTCCGGGAAATCAAAATCCGCCGGAACCAGAATTGTGCGCTCTGCGGGGACCATCCGACGATTACCGAGCTGTTCGACGATGGGGACCCCTATGCCGGATGCGCCATGCGTCCATCAGCATAGGGTTTGATAAGGTGGTGCGACGATGAGCAAGATGAAAGCGCTGGTTTGCCGAGAGTGCGGCAAGGAATACCCGACGAAGGCGATCCACGTCTGCGAAATGTGCTTCGGTCCCCTTGAGGTGAAGTACAACTACGACGAGATCAAGAAGACCATTTCGCGTAAGAAGATCGAGGATGGTCCGCCCAGCATGTGGCGCTACCTCGACCTGCTGCCGGTCGAAGGAACGAATTTCGTGGGACCGCATGCCGGATTCACCCCGCTCGTTCGGGCAAAGAACCTTGGCGATTATCTTGGGCTCGACGAGCTTTACATTAAGAACGACACGGTGAACCACCCAACTCTGTCGTTTAAGGACCGTGTCGTCGCCGTGGCCCTCACGCGCGCGCGTGAGCTCGGCTTCGAAACGGTGGCCTGCGCATCGACCGGCAACCTGGCCAACTCGGTCGCTGCCCATGCCGCATCCGCCAATCTGCACTGTTACGTCTTCATCCCCGGCGACCTTGAGGCCGCAAAGGTGCTCGGAAATTTGATTTATAAGCCGCACGTCGTCGAGATAGAAGGAAACTATGACGATGTCAACCGGCTCTGCAGCGAGATCGCCGGTGAACATGGCTGGGCGTTCGTGAATATCAACATTCGTCCCTATTACGCAGAAGGCTCAAAGACGCTTGCCTTTGAGACGGTGGAACAACTGGGATGGAAAACACCGGATCAGGTCGTCATTCCAATGGCCTCCGGCTCACTCCTGACCAAGATCTGGAAAGGTCTGCATGAGATGAAGGCCTTAGGCCTCATCGATAGCGTTCGCACAAAGATCAACGGCGCCCAAGCAGAAGGCTGCTCACCGATCTCTACAGCATTCAAGGCGGGCCGTGACTTCTTCAAGCCTGTGAAGCCACAGACAATCGCCAAATCCCTTGCCATCGGCAACCCAGCCGATGGCTACTATGCGCTCAAGGCCACCGCCGAGAGTCATGGGTCCATGGATATGGTGACGGATGAGGAAGTTGTGGAAGGCATTCAGCTTCTGGCTCAAACCGAAGGGATCTTCGCGGAAACAGCCGGAGGCGTTACGATCGGTGTGCTCAAGAAGCTCGTCAAGCAAGGTGTGATCAAAAAAGATGAGGTGACGGTGGCCTATGTCACCGGCAATGGATTGAAGACACAGGAAGCGGTGATCGATTCCGTCGGTCGCCCAGTACGCATTCAGCCCAGCCTGGTGGACTTCGAAAAGACATTTAAAATGGGAAAGAACGGTGGTGGTGGCGCATGATTAAAGTTCGTATTCCGACTCCGCTTCGCCCCCTGACCAAGGGCCAGGGCGAGGTTGAAACCAACGCCGGCAGCGTGGTGGAAATGATCGAGGTGTTGAATAGCACCCACCCCGGCATCAAAGATCGCCTGTGCGATGAAACGGGAGAACTCCGTCGCTTCGTGAACATTTATGTCAACGAAGAAGACATTCGTTTTCTTAAAGGGAAAGACACTTCCCTCAAGGATGGCGATGAGGTTTCCATCGTCCCGGCGATCGCGGGAGGGTAACCATGGCACATTTGCGCTTCCATATTCGTTTTCCTGAAGACAAGATCAGAGAGCCGATTATCTATCAGATCGGGCGCGAGTATAAGGTCGTGACCGATGTCCGGCGGGCCGATGTCCGGGACACCACAGGCTGGGCGGATGTGGAGCTTTCCGGTGACACCGTGGAAATTGAACGGGCCGTCGCTGGGCTGCGAGCCAAAGGCTGCGTCGTCGATCCGATTGAATTGAACGTGGTGGAGTAAGAGCGTTATTCGTTACACGTGAATCGTTAATCGAAGAGAAACAAACAGCGATTCACGAATAGCGGTTAAGTCATGGATCTGACTGAACAACAAATCGAACGGTACAGCCGGCACATCATCCTTCAGGATGTCGGAGGAAAAGGCCAGCTGAAGTTGAACAAGGCCAAAATCCTATTGATCGGCGCGGGTGGACTAGGCTCTCCAGCAGGCCTGTACCTCGCTGCCGCCGGTATTGGGACAATCGGCTTAGTCGATGGAGATGTCGTTGACCTCTCAAATCTACAAAGACAGATCATGCATTCGACCGCGACGCTTGGCCAGCCGAAGGTCGAGTCAGGCCGGAAAACCTTGTCGGCCATTAACCCTGAAATTACGATTAAGACCTATCATCAGCTGGTCGATGCGGAAAATATCCTCTCCCTCGTCTCGCAATATGACATCGTGCTGGACGGATCGGACAACTTCACGACAAGATTTCTGGTGAACGACGCCTGTTTCTTTGCCAAGAAAACATTGATCTCAGCCAGCATGTTTCGGTTCGAGGGGCAACTGACGACGATCAAGCCCCATCAAGGCTATCCTTGCTACCGCTGTCTTTATCCTGAGCCGCCGCCGGCCGGGTTAGTCCCAAATTGTCAAGAGGCCGGCGTGCTTGGCGTCCTAGCCGGCACGATGGGAATTCTCCAGGCATCGGAAGCGATCAAAGAAATCCTCGACATCGGAGAGACGATCGCCGATAAACTCTTGATCTACGATGCGCTCGAGATGAAGTTCCGAAAGGTGGGCCGGCCAAAAGATCCTGCCTGTCCTCTGTGCGGCCCCAATCCGAAGATCAAAGATCTCAGTCTAGACTATACCGTCACTTGCACGATTTAACGTGGCCGACCTCACCATCCCCCGCCAGATTCTCGATGACATCATCGCCCATGCCAAAGAACTCACTCCTTACGAATGTTGTGGGCTCCTGGCTGGAACCACTGGGGTAGTCAGCCGTCTCTATCGGATCAAGAATATCGTCGCGATGGAAGGCGCTCACAACTTATCGTCATTTGATTCGGCGAAAGCCGCACATCTTGAGCGGCTCTCGCCCGCTGAACGCGCAGAAATCGCCTTCGTGATGGACATGCAGGACTTCTCTTCCGCAAAGAAGGACATGCGCAATCAAGGACTCGATCTACAAGTCGTCTATCACTCGCATCCCCACGACCCGGCCCGTCCCTCGATCACCGACATAAAAATTGCCACAGACTACGAAGAGATTTGGCCCAAGATCAACTTGCCACTCCCCGCCTATCTTCTGGTCTCCCTCATGAATTCGGAACCGGACGTCAAGACCTATTGGATCAAGTCCGGTCGCGTCACTCCCGCCGACGTGCTCATCCGCTAGGCCAAATTTTACGGTTCACATCGTCGCCAGAATGTACTAATGTTCCATTGCGGCCTGAATGAGGAGCGTTGCGTATGCCCGTTCGACGACGATTATTCCGCTCTGGATTTTTCCTCGCACTGTCCGTGGCCGCCTTGATGGTGACACCAGCCCTTGCCGAAGACCGCAGCTTTTACAGTCCGGTGATTTACATCGACAAGGAGCAGAATCAGATCTTGATCTCCACGAGCGGAAAAGTATTCTATATCGAGGTCCCGGAAGCCGCGAGACCCCATATGGAAAAGCTACCCCTTTCCGGTCTCGTGGATTTCGTCGTTGAGATGCGGGGTGAGGATCAACGTCCGCTGATCAAAACCTGGAAGGTCAAATCAGGCGAATCGGCCTGCATGTACTTCGATGGGAAGGAGTGCAAATAACGGTAGGGCGATGGTCGTTTCACGAACGCCCCTTCACCATTACTCACCGCTGCCGGCCATGTCGTCGATGAGGGGGCGATTGATGTCGGTGCAGCCGGGACAGATCCGATCCAACAGGGCTTCGAAGTCAGCCACGAAGTTCTTTCCGTCCGGAAGCTTTTCGTTGACGACTTGAGCATAACAGGTATCGCACAACATCATCAGGCCTCGCGAAACCCCTACCGTTTTTCTCCCCGCGCTCCTGGTCATGGGTCTTATACCGCCCCTTTCTGAAGAGCCACAAAGAAATCTTCCGCTTCAAGATCAATCCCGCATTGTTGGCACTCATACGGCTGATCTGGTTCTGGAACATTCAAGGGAGTAAGATCGACTTGCCCTCGGCAGACGTGATAGAAGCGTCCTCGCGCATGTTCATCGTCCAGAGGATCACTCTCGTACACCAGCACCATTGACTCACCTTCTCCCATTGTCGTTTCAAAGAGTATACCGAGCTCTTCTTCGGACCCGCAACTCCCCAAGTCAACAGGTGCTGAAGTTGCAATCAACGAACGGCTCTTCCCTTACACCTGGAACTGAGCTTCGTACAGATTTGCGTAGACTCCTCCTCGGCTGAGCAATTCATCATGCCGGCCTTCCTCCACCAGACGACCTTTATCGAGCACCAAGATTCGGTCCACATCATGGAGCGTTGATAACCGATGGGCGATGATGAAGGTGGTTCTCCCCATTGTGAGTTCGGCCAATGCCTCGCGGATCTTCACCTCGGTCTCGGTGTCGATGTTGGACGTGGCTTCATCAAAAATGACGATAGACGGGTCCTTCAACAAGGTCCGTGCGATCGACACTCGCTGCTTTTGTCCGACCGACAGCTTGACACCCCGCTCACCGATCCATGTATCGTATCCCTCAGGAAGCGCCGTGATAAACTCATGGGCCCGGGCGGCCTGGGCCGCCGCTTCCACCCGATCTTGGTCCGCATTCAAATCACCGTACAGCAGATTGTCCTTCACCGTTCCGTTGAACAAGAACGGCTCCTGTTGTACGAACCCGATTTGCTGCCGCAGGTATGCAATCGGCAGATCGCGGATATCTTTCCCATCGATGAAGATTGCTCCGTCGGTGACGTCGTAAAATCGCATCAACAGCTTCAGAAGTGTACTCTTCCCCGCCCCACTCATCCCGACCAGTGCCACACGTTCTCCGGCCGGTACAGCCGCAGAGAATCCTTTCAGGACTGGAACATCGGCTCGATAATGGAACCGAACTTGGTCGAAACGAACTGCTCCATGGGCACGATGGGCGGGAGCGACGGCACGGGGACGATCGGCGACTTCCGGAACCGTATCCAGCACCTCAAAGACCCGTTCACTCGCCGCCAACGCATGTTGCAACATATGATTGACCGAATGAATCTGATTAATAGGCACGTAGAACATCGCCAAGTAGGACAGAAACAACACCAACTCGCCGAGCGTGAGCCGGCCTTCCATGACCTCCCCTGCACCGTACCAGAGGATCAAGACGGTTCCAAAGGCGGCAACCAGAATCATTCCCGGCGAATACACCGACCACAACACCATCGCTTTTAGGTTCTTGCCGCTATAGGCCTGGCTCAGCCGGTCGAACCTGGCTTGTTCATGCCCCTGGCGGCCGAATCCCATCGTCTCCCTGATACCGGACAAGGCATCCTGTAAGTAGCCGTTCAACTCAGCGGCGCTCTGCCTGGTCTCTCGATAATATCCATGTACTTTTGACGTAAACCAACCGGCGGACAAGGCAAGCAACGGAATCGGCAGAAGCGAGAGCGCAGCCAATTTCCAGTTGAGCATGAACAACAGCCCCGTGATCCCGATCAGCGTGAGCGACGCCGTCAACATGCCTTCTAATCCATCGATAAAGATCCGCTCGACATGCTCCGTGTCGTTGGTCACCCGAGACATGATCTCCCCCGTCGATCGATCCTCAAAATAGGTGATGGACAATCGTTGGAGCGCGGAGAAGACATGCCGGCGGAGATCGTGGACCACCGTCTGCTCCAATTGATTATTCAAGCGGATTCTGAGCGAGGCAAACAGGTTTTTGAGCACATAGGCGCCCACCAGAAGACCGATCACCCACGGCAACAATGACGCCTGCTTCGCCTGAATCACATCGTCGATGATGATCTTGATGACCCAGGGAGGCACCAGCTCCATCGCCGTCGCACAAGCGGCGCAGACAAGTGTCGCAATCGCAAGGGCGCGATGAGGACGAAGGTATTGTAAGACGCGAAGCAGCGCTTTCACGGTCGGCTTTGCTGGGCAGGTGTCAGATGACCTTCGTAGGTTCTTTTTTCCAATACTGCGAGAACTCGTGCAATTGAGTGAGGGTGGACAGATCGGTCATGCGGTCAAGAAAGACCTTGCCGATCAAGTGGTCGAGTTCGTGCTGAATACAGACCGCGTACAATTCTGTCGCCTCGAAATCCAGGGGCTTGCCCTTTCGATCCAGACCTTTGACCCGCACCAGGGAAGGTCTCGTGACTTTCCCTCGCAAGCCGTCGACACTCAAACATCCTTCCCAAGTTTCCACCTGTTCAGGCCCGTAGTACACGATCGATGGATTGATGAGAACGGTCTCAGGGAATCCACTCTCGCCCGGGCACGCCATCACGACCAATTGAATCGAGCGCGACACCTGGGGCGCGGCCAATCCGATGCCCGGCTCATCGTACATCGTTTCAAACATGTCGTCGATCAACCGTTGCAGTTCGGAGGACTTGATCTCCCTCGAGTCGACCGGAGCGGCGATCTTGCGAAGGATAGGATTCCCTAGCTTGGCGATTTTCAGCATCGTTCCCGTCTTCATGCTCATCACGTGATATTCGTAACATAGGAGTCTTCCGACCCGCAACCTCCCCGGCTTGTCGCTACAAGCTCCGTTTCGGGCGTCGAGGCTCTGGGATCTCAAAAACGTCTTTGTTGGCGTCCCACCACTCAACCCATTCGTTCGACCACAACGCCCGATCCTGCTTGGTCGAGGTATCCCAATCGTGGAATTCGGTCTCGTGGCGGGTCAGGATCCAGAGCGATTGCAGCGCCGACAAAGCCACGAAGCGCTCATCGTCGCTCACCATCGGGATCAAGACTGGAATGATCACCTTGTGGCGCACATATCGAGCCTCGAAAGCCGCTGCCTTTCTGACGGACGGATTTGGATCTTTTGCCATCACTTCGATCGCCTCAGGTGCCTTCGTCGGATCCAGACGAATGGCGACCCTCAAGGCGTGTTCTCGCACACGGGGAATTTCGCTCGGCTCCTTGGCTGTAGCGACGAGTGCGGGCACCCCGGCAACTCCCTTCATCATCAGTAAGGTTTCGATCGCATTGTACCGAATGCGTGGGCTCGGCATGGTCAACGCCTTCACGAGAACCGGAACAGACGGCTCTCCCAGATGCACGAACTCTCCCATCGCCCAGAATTCCTGCTTACCCTCAAGCAACGGCAGCAAGGCCTCGGCACGCTGCAGTTCTTCGGGACTCAGCGGATTTTTATTTGGAGGAATTGAAACATCAGGAATATCCTGATTCGTGGGGGGCACCTCATACGGCAGTTGGACCGGCCATACCAGTGATAGAGCGGCCCACCCATCATGCGGTGCCGTCCCACCAGCCAGTGCGATCGCCAGGATAGCCCAGCTCCTGAGTGGAAAAGAATGGTTCACGATGTGCGGACCTCCTTTCATCCTGGTCGGAAGTTCTCGACGGCTCTATCCAATTTCTTCCCGCCCATCATGTTTGTGCATGATCTCGTAGAGAACGGGTAACACCACGAGAATTAAGAACGCCGCTGTCAACATCCCCCCAACCACCACGCGGGCCAATGGCTTTTGCGCCTGAGCCCCGATACCGGTCGCGAGAGAGGCAGGCAGTAGTCCAAGAGCCGCGCCCAGGGTGGCCATCAGAATCGGGCGCATCTGCACATCGGTGCCGCGTACCACGGCCTGCCGCAAGTCGAGCCCGGCCCTTCTGAACTCTTCAATTCGCGAGATCAGCAACACACCGCCCAAGATCGCGACTCCCAACGTCGAAATCATCCCCACCGCGGCCGAAATACTGAAATGGGTATGAGTCATCACCAAGGATAGGACGCCACCCACCAACGCGAAGGGAACAGACGCCAGCACCAGCAACGCATTCTTCAGTGAGTCGAATGTCATATAGAGCAAGAACAGCATGATGACGAGGCTTACGGGAACGATCTTCATCAGTCGCTTCTGCTCATCCTTCAGTTGATCGTACTGTCCGGCCCATTCCATGTGATAGCCCTCGGACAGCGTGACTTGCTGCGCCAACTTCTCCTGAGCTTCTTCAACCGTACTCTGAAGATCGCGATCCCGCACACTGAATTTGATCGGGATATACCGCTGGTTGTTTTCCCGGTAGATGATAAAGGCTCCGGTCTGCATTGTGATGGTCGCCACCTGTTTGAGCGGAATGCGTGCCCCATCCGGCGTGCTCACCAGAATATTGCCGATGGAATCGATATCCCGACGATATTCCGGAAGAAACCTGACGACCAGATCGAACAGCTTCTCTCCTTCATACACCTGCGTCACCGCTTGACCACCGATAGCGGCCTGAACGACCGCATTCACATCGGAGACCCGCAACCCATAACGGGCGCTCGCTTCGCGATCGACTTGAATCAGTAAATTCGGTTGACCGATCAGCCGGAAGATGCCCAGGTCCTTCACGCCGAAAACCGTTTTCATCACCGACTCGATCTCGACCGCGCTCGCATCCATGATTTTGAGATCGGACCCGAATAATTTGATCGAGTTCTCACCCTTCACACCAGACATCGCCTCTTCCACGTTATCTTCGATGACTTGAGAAAAATTGAAAATAACACCGGGAATGGTTTTCAGCCGATGCTCGATTTCTTCGATGAGGTCATCTTTGCTCAATCCTCGACGCCATTCCGATTCGGGTTTGAGATTCGCCAAAAATTCCCCATTGAAAAAACTGGTAGGGTCCGTCCCATCATCCGGCCGTCCCAGCTGTGAAACGACCGTTTCCACCTCGGGCGAGTCCTTGAACATGCGACGGATGTCATTCGTCAATCGATCGGCCTGATCGAAAGAAATATCCACCGGCATCGTGGCTCGAACCCACAGATTTCCCTCCTCCAGAGCCGGCATGAATTCACCACCCAACGATTGCAACGCAAGAAACGCGAGCATCACCAGGCCTGTCGCAAACCCAACCACCATGAGCCTATGCTCCAACGCCCATACGACAATCCTGGTATTGGCCTTACGTAGGGCACCGACCACGACCGTATCGGTTTCTCTGATCGGCGACCGCAAGAGGAATGAACAAAGCACGGGCGCGAGCGTAAACGCGATCAAGAGTGCGCCACACAGAGCAAACCCATACGTAATGGACATGGGCGCGAAGATCTTTCCAGGGACTCCGGTCATCGTAAAGAGCGGCACAAAAGCCACGACAATGATCGCGGTGGAAAAGACAATAGGCCTTCCGACCTGGCGAGCGGCCCGGATGATATGGTGGTGAATCGTGAGCCCCTGTGCCTCCCGATGCGCCAACTGGAAGAAGATGCTTTCAACCATCACCAACGTTGCATCCACGATGATCCCGAAGTCGATCGCGCCCAATGATATCAAATTGGCTGACTGTCCGACGAACACCATCATCGTGAAGGTAAACAGCAGCGAGAGCGGGATGGTCAACGCGACGATAGACGCCGCACGGAGGTCGCCGAGAAATACGATCAAGAGTATGAACACGAGCACCATACCGCTGATAAGAATGTCCGTAACCGTCTTCACGGTCGTGTTGATCAACGCCGTTCGATCGTAGAACGCCTTGATCTTGACCCCGGACGGGAGTTTCACCCCATTCAACTCCTCAACCTTGGCCCGTACGTTATCGAGGACCGGTAAGGCCTTATAGCCACGTTGCTGGAGCACGACGCCTTCCACCACGTCATCACGGTCGTCGATCCCGACTTTTCCGAGCCGCACGCGATGCCCGACCGTGACTTTCCCCAGCGTCTTGACGAAGATCGGCGTCCCTTCCTTTTCCGCCACCATCACGTTTTCAATGTCATCGAGATCATTGATGAGGCCCAGCCCTCTAATGTTGTAGCTCTGCGCACCGATCGTCAAATAGTTGCCCCCGACATTGGCGTTGCTGTTCGCCAAGGCGACCATGACCTGCGAAAGATTGACGCCGTAGCTGATCAATTTCCCCGGATCAATATCAACATGATATTCCTTCGTAGTGCCGCCGAACGTCGTCACATCGATGACACCCGGCACACGTTTGAACGCCCGCCGGACTTGCCAGTCCTGAATGGTCTTGAGATCGGTCAAACTCGTGTCATGACCGGTCAACTCATACCGATAGATCTCGGCGATGGCCCACCAAGGAGACAGCACGGGCTGCACTCCTTGAGGCAGTTGAACGGAGTTGAGCCGATTCAACACTTCCTGACGGTCCCGAAAGATATCGCTGTTGAAGTCGAAATACACCTTGACGTCGCTGAGACCGAAAATCGAGAGCGACCGAATATCGGTTAGTCCGGGGGTCCCATTCAAGGCGACTTCAATGGGAATGGTAATTTGCCGCTCGATTTCCTCCGCCGAATATCCGGGAAGTTGAGTGATCAACTCCACCATCGGAGGGGAAGGATCAGGATAGGCCACGATGTCGAGGAGATGGAAGGCGTAGAGGCCGCCGAATAAAAGCAGAAACCCGAGCGCGCAGACCAAGAACCGCTGTACCAGTGAGATTTCAACGATTCTGTCGATCATGATTTCATTGTACTCGGCGGCGCTGCGGAGGCAGGACAAACTCGGCGATTATGTGCCCTTGACCAGTTCCCCTTTTATCAAGACGGCGCCCTTCGTCACGATCCGCTCTCCCTGTGTCAACCCTTCGAGGACGCGAGTCTGATCCGGCGAGACATTCGTGGTCCTCACTTCCCGCTTTACATACCGGTTTCCTTCTTCAACTACATAGACAAACTGCTTGCCGTCGAGTTCCAGGACCGCTTCACGCGGCACGATGAGGAATGGTCCGGCGCCGCTGACGTCGAGTTGCAGCCGAGCGAACATTTCCGGTTTGAGCTTGTGGGCCTCATTGTTGACCCGAGCCCGAACCTTGATCGTTCTTGTCGTAGGATCGACCACGTCTCCCACCGCTATGACTTCGGCCGGAAAATCAGCATCAGGGTACGCTTCAACCTTCACGACAGCCGACTGACCTTCCCGCACGAGCGCGAGGTCTCGCTCGTAGACATCGGCCACGACTTGCAGTACATCCAAGTCAGCGACCGTAAAGAGCACATTGACGGGATCTCCGGTCACCGACTGTCCAGGCGTGACGGTCCGTTCGACGACGACTCCGGTCAACGGACTCTTCATCTCGTATCGTGACGTGATCCGTTGCTTATCCAGCGGCTTGCTCAACTCTTCTGGCGCAATCCTGAGCGAAAGCAACCGTTCTTTCGCGCGTCGAAACTCCGCTCGGGCTTTGATCAATTCGTTTTCCGCTTGTTTCAAGTCCTTAAGAGCCAGTGCCTTGGTTTCATACAGATCACTGGCTAAGTCGTATGCCCGCGTCGCATACTGTAAATCAGAGTCCTCCTTGATATATTCTGAGTAAGCCTGCGCGATATCCGAACTATCGACGACGAGTAAAATATCCCCGGCTTTTACCCTCCCCCCTAGACGGGCTCGCACTTCCACGACACGCCCCTGTAAGGGAGAGGAAATCCGCGAGTACCGGTCCTCGCCGTAAGCGACCTTACCCGAGAGGGTTAAACCCTGCCGAGATGGACTGAACTCGACGATCATCGTCTCGACATGAGGTTCCGTCCCAACCTGAGGCAGCGTCCCATTCTTGACAGGCTGGTGTGTCGCCGCATCGAGTCTCGAAGGCTGGTCGCTTTGACCGCATGTGGAGAGCAGGAAGAGGATCAAGGTCAGGGTGAAGGCCAAGGAAAGATCGGGGAAACACTTGCAGGAATACCTCTGAAAGACGTTCATCTGTGAATCTGAGACCTCAACCGGATTCTTCCGAGCTGCATCATGATGCGATGTCTTGTCCGACGGCACTCTCCAGTTGAATCACATTCCGTTGGTAGTTGAACAAGGCTTCAATGTAGTTTTGCTGAATCGTCCTCGACGTCCTCGCCGCATCGAGCAAATCAAGCAGAGTGACTCCACCCCGTTCATAGGCCCGCTCCACGATCGCAATCGTCGACCGCGCATCGTCAAGCACCCCTTCCAGGAACGCTTCGACCAATCGACGACTTTCGATCAAGTTGCGATAGGCGACATCCACTTGATTCTCGACTTGATTCAGCGTCTTGTCGAGGTCCGCCCCCGCAACCTGCATCGCGGCTTCCGCCTGCATGATACCGCCTTGGTTGCGATTGAACAACGGCAGCGGCACACCCAGACTGAAGGCCATCTGATTAGGGTTGTCGGGTCCATGCGGGCCTTGAGTGGCGTAGCCCGCGCCGACGGTGACATCGGGAACCCGGTACGCTTTGGCGAGCTTCAGTTCAGCCGCGCGCTGTGACAGCGTCATCCGCTTTGTACGAACATCAGGTCGTCTGTCGATGGCAACGGCACGGAGCTTGACGATGTCGGGATCCCACCGTTTGTAGTTCAGTTCGGTTGTGAGTTCCATCTCACTCGCCGGGGATACTCGTAACAATTGCCGAAGATCCGATCGGGCCGACTGAGCTTCTTGAATAGCCAGAATCACTTGCGAGTGAAAGTCGATAAACTGCAACCGAATACGGATCAAGTCGACCTCGGCAATAAACCCCTTCTTGAATCGAATCGTATTGACTTCGAGAATCCGCGAGAAACGATCCCTATTTTCCTCCGCCAATGCCAGCCGTCTCCGCGCCAGTTGAACACGGTAGTAGGCATCCTTGACGGCGAAACTCAGTTGCCGAACCGCATCTTCAAAGGCGGCCTCCGCAGACTGCAGTCCATATTCCGCGCTCTCGATCCGATAACCTCGTTTACCCGCCAACTCAAACAACTGCTGGATCTGAGGGAAGACCTGTCCGCTGCTCTCCAGCGTGCGGCCCTGGCCCGGCGCGCTCACCAGTCCCATTGAGGCGACGGGATTCGGAAACAATCGGGCGGTAATCTGCTGTCCCTTGCTGAGATCAATCCCGTATTTCGCGATCAGCAGATCGAGGTTCTGACGTAAAAAGAGCCCGATCGCCTCTTCGAGGCTCAATCGTAGAGCCGGTGCCGGAGAGACTCGTGCAGCCGGATCTGGACCGCTACTCGTCGACTGCGCCGCTGATAGAGATTCAGCGGTACAGATACTGCTGCTCACCATCGCGAGGCAGAAACAAATACTACACAGTCGTCGCACCATTCTTCTTCCAATCTTCTTCCAACACGCCGTATGCGGTGTATGGGCGAAGACGTACCTTCACCGCCCGTAAAAAGGGCAGCAAATTATACTCGATGCGCTCGTGGATAGGGCAAGAAAAGAGGTTCTTAGAAATCCTGAGGTGCACGAGGCTGAGAATGTAGAGCAGCGGAGTAGCCGGCAGGGCGTAGCACTTCAATCAAGGTTCTCTGGAAACGTCTGTCTCCCGTAAGTGTTTCCTCACCCGAACTTTCTCATGATGCTTCCGGAGCAACTGTCGACGGATCATGTCGCTGTTTTCTGCGACAATCCTGACCAGCCGATCCATATCTTCAGCATGATCCCGAACAAGTTCGGAGAGTTTTTGCATCTGCCCTTCCAACCTCTCCAGACGCCCTCTCACGTCGTTCAAGGGACTGGTGGAGGGCTTCACCTGAAGCTTCGTCGCTCGTCTGTTGGTGCTTCGAAGTAGCCCCGTGACAACGACATCTCGCTTCATGCTGACTCCTTTACCTCAGAATCTTTTCAACCCGGTGCCCATGGCTAGATCGGGACCTAGTATTATCCGCATGAAACGGGAAGTCAACGATTCCGCGTCCTTTCTATTTCTTGGAGGTCCTGCTAGAATCCGGCCGATGAAGAACATTTTCACCATGGTCTTGGCCGGCGGGAAGGGCGAGCGACTCTTTCCGCTGACGGACCAACGTGCGAAGCCGGCAGTTCCCTTTGGCGGGAAGTATCGTATCATCGACTTTACTCTAAGCAATTGTCTGAACTCAGGGCTTCGTAGGATCGTTGTCCTCATTCAATATAAGTCGCACTCCCTCGATCGTCACATCCGGAGCGGCTGGAATATTCTCAACGCTGAACTCGGCGAATATATCGCCTCCGTCCCTCCTCAACAGCGCATCAACGAAGATTGGTATCGTGGCACCGCCGACGCCGTGTATCAGAACCTGTTCTTGATCGACGACGAACAGTCGGAGTTCCTACTGATCCTCGCCGGCGATCACATTTACAAGATGAACTACGCGGAGATGTACCACTGGCTCATCGCCAAGAGCGCGGATGCGGTCGTCGGCGCCATCGACATTCCTGTCCAGGAAGCCACTCGCTTCGGAGTCATTGCGGTGGACAAAGACTACCGGATTACTCGCTTCGATGAAAAACCGGCTCATCCCATTCCACTGCCCAATGACCCCGCCCATGCCTTTGGGTCGATGGGTATCTACTTATTCCGTACCAAGGCGATCCGGGAACATCTGATCGCCGATGCACGGGAAGACAGTGCGCATGACTTCGGAAAAAACATCATCCCGCGGATGATCAAGCAAGGGCGCGTCTATGCGTTCAAATTTCAAGACGCGAATAGAAAGGCGGTCCAGTATTGGCGCGACATCGGGACGCTCGATGCCTATTGGGAAGCGAATATGGACCTGGTGGCCGTTGAACCACAATTTAACTTGTACGACTCCGACTGGCCGATTCGCACGTACCAAGGCCAGTTCCCCCCGGCTAAGTTCGTCTTCGCGCAGGACTATCAAGGAGGCCGGATGGGCGTCGCTCTCGACTCGATCGTCTGCGGCGGATGCATCGTCTCGGGAGCGCGCGTACAGAACTCCGTGCTTTCCCCGAACGTGCGCGTCCAGGATCATGCCGACATCCGGGAATCCATTCTCATGGAAAACGTGACGATCGGGGAGCACAGCCGCATCAGGCGCGCCATCATCGATAAGGATGTGACCATCCCTCCCCATACTGAAATCGGCTACAACCCAGAGGCCGACGCTCAATGGTTCACGGTCACCGACTCGGGTCTCGTCGTGATCTCAAAGGGAATGAAACTGCATGCCGCCGTCGATCCATCCGGTTGATCTCATCACCGCTCTCCGCCAGAAGCACCTCACCCCAGCGATTGTGTTTCTCACGTCACGTCGAGCCTGCGACGAAGCCATGGAGACCTTCGACCATGCCGATCTCGTACTCCCTCCGGCACGACAAGAAGCGATCGCCGTCGCTCTTGAACGGATCACGGTTCAACACCCCAGCATTGCCGAGCACCCGTTGATTCCTCTCGTGCGGCGGATCGGGATTGCCGCCCACCATGCCGGACATCTGCCTTCTTGGAAAATTGCGATCGAGGAGCTGATGCGACAAGGTCATCTCGATGCGGTATTTGCAACGACAACCCTAGCGGCTGGTGTGGATTTTCCAGCCCGTACGGTCGTGATTACCCAATCGAGCATCCGCAAGTCCCGTGACTTCACCGACCTGACGATCGGCGAAGTCCAACAAATCGCCGGACGAGCCGGCCGTCGCGGAAAAGATCACGTGGGGTTTGCGATCGTGACCCCCTCTCCTTATATCGATCTGGCGGTTCTGACCAAAGGGTTGACCGGTCAGCCGGAAGCCATCAACAGCCAGTTTACCATCAGTTACCCGATGGTCTTGAACCTCTTGAAGGCCCATCCCCATGAGCAGATTCAAGGAATCTTGGCCAAGAGTTTCGCTCAATTCCAACTGAATCAGCGCGCTGAACTCCTCGAGCAAAAACTGGACGCACTCCATGTGCAGATGGAACCGTTCGGTCCTCGAGTCTGTACGGACTGGATCACCCAATGGCACACCTTCGACCATGCGCGAAGGCACCGCCACATGCGACATCAGACGCACCGATCAGAATCGCCGGAGATTTCGGCCCGGTTGCCCTTCCTGACGCCGGGCCGCGTCGTAGGACTCGGCAGAGGCCGCGGGATCGTGCTCCGGCAATACCGGAGTAAGGGCCAAAAGAATTCCATGCTCACCGTCTTACGGCCGGACAGCGCCGTCACCGAATGCCCTGTCACCGGCGTGAAAGAAGTCTACGATCGCACGTACGACTGCGCGGAGACGCCGACCTATCCCTGGTGTTCTACTGACACGTTCGATCGACTCAGCCATCAATTAGAAGAGCTGCCGTCGCATGTGCCCGTGCTTCCCATACTCGTATCGCTCGGCATCGAACCTCTGCCAGACGCCATCGTCCAATCGTTAGGCGACTTCCCCTGCCCGACTTGTCCTTCGCGACCGGCCTGCCAGAAAGACTTTGCGACGGCATCGCGCCTTCGTCAGGAACAACAGCGCCATACGAAATCCATCCAAGCGCTGCGGACCAGTTTGTGGCACCGCTTTCAAGAGCGCGTAGAGGTGCTGCAGCAATTCGGGTACCTCACCCCGGCGACACAATTGACGATCGACGGAGAATGGGCCAGGCTGATCCGCATCGATCATTCGCTGCTGATCACCGAACTGATCCGCGCCGAAGCCTTTACCGGAGCAGACCCGTCCCTCCTCGCCGGCGTCTTGGCCAGTTTGGCACACGATGATGATCGTCCCGGTGCATTTCCGCGCATCAGTCCTGGGCTGAGTTCCCTTCTCGGACAGGTTCGAAAATTGGCGGAGAGTTTATCTCCTTACGAAGATCCTCCTCTCCTACGCGCCGATGTGGCAGCCTTGGTTGAACGCTGGGTCGCCGACCCGACCCTCACATGGATTGGACTCTGTCGACTGACCACGATGGCAGAAGGCGATATCTACCGATTGTTGGCTAGGACCTTGGAGTTTCTGTCACAGGTGCAGACTTTAAAAGTTACCCATCCCGGCCTCGCCGAATCCGCTTCGCAGGCGATCACGTTGATCCGACGTGGAGTGTTGGAGGAACTGCCGTGAAATGGCGCGAGAATAGCGCGACAGGCGTGAAATGCGAGACACAGCCGTCTCGCGTTTCGCGCGAGTCCCGCCAGTCTCGCTCTTCGCTATGACCACCGACGAGCTTGAAACACTGCTGGCTCAGCAACCGGTGGCCCTCTTGCATCGCCTTGCCCGGGGCCGTGTCCATCGGCACTTTCGTGCCGGCAAGAGGCGACTGATCGAGCTGCTTCTTCAGCATTCGAGCCAAAATCGTGCCGGCCTCGAATCTGATTTGCAGACCTTGATCGGTGAACGGCACTCTCAATCAGAATCCGGATCCTCAAGCGTCCATCATCTTCCAGCTATCACTCCCAAGAAAGCATCGCCACGTGGAACAGAGCCGGAATCCGCTGAAACCGCCATCTCTCTATCAGGCTGGCTGGAAGGCCTCGGCGTTCCTTCTCCGCAACCGTTCGTCCCTGACTCATGGCAGAACGAGGCCCTATCCGCTCTAAATGAGACCGACGTCGTCATCAGCGTCCCCACCGGCAGCGGAAAGACCTATGTGGCCGTTGAAGCAGCCCGCCGAGCCATGGAAGACAATCGCACGGTGATTTACACGTCGCCGCTCAAAGCGTTGTCCAACACAAAGTATACGGAGTTTTCTCGGATCTTCGGTCCTGATACAGTCGGCATTCTTACCGGAGATCGCCAGGAAAACGGGCAGGCGCCGTTACTCATCATGACGACGGAAATCCTGCGAAACCTGCTCTATGATGCCGCCAGCGGAGAAATCGATGTACGGTTGGACACGCTGGGGCTTGTCATTTTGGATGAGTCCCAATATCTCGCAGACCCTGAACGAGGAGTCGTGTGGGAAGAAACCATTATCTTTTGTCCTTCACAGGCCAGGTTACTGTTGCTCTCCGCCTCGATCGGCAATCCTCAGGACATCGCCGATTGGCTGACCTCCATCCGATCCACTGTCTGCCGGCTCGTGCGTCACAGCAAACGCACCGTGCCCCTGCGAGCCGGTTATCTGCATCCGAACGGAAAATTGACGCCGCTCTTTAGGACATTGGGGATTCCCTACGGTCACCCCACCCACCTTCATCCAGAGACCAAGCGCCTTTTCCTTGAGTACGAAGAAGAAACCCTGCCGTCCGGGCGCCCGAGACGATAGGTTCCCACTTTTTCAAGGACCTAAAAAGAGCCGGTCAACCCAACGATCACGCCGTGCCGGATGGTCTGTAACTCATTGAGAGGAACTGTCACTGGAGCGTTCCCGATGGGATGACCTTCCCATCTACCATAATAGGTCCTGTTCCACATGACGCGATATCCACCAGTGAGCGAAAGACGAGGGGTCAGCTTGATACCTATTGAGGGTTCTGCACTCGCACCAAATCCGAGGCCCCACATGGAAAAACTCGGGTCCTGTTGCAAATCGCTCCGTTGATAATGGATATCCTCGTTGAAGACGACACTGACCGGCGAAAATGTCCACCTTAAATTCGCGCTGACTCTCCGCATGACTCGATACTCGAGTTGCCCCCCAACATGGAGCGGCGTAATCCAATGGGTCGTATTCTTGATCGCAGGAAAGCTGGACGTAGGAGGATTGCAGCTGATGACAGAGGAATCGCACACGATCCGGTTGAACCCGGTTGCCTCGTACGTCGTTCCCCAATACTGTAGCCCTGCCAGGACATCGAAATGTCCGCGGCCGTCCGGAAATTCGACTGCGCGATACGCAGCATTCGCCTGGACATACCAGGTTCCCTTCCCGGTGATGTCGCTGCTTGTGCGTGAGAACAATCGTTGTCCTGCGAGATAATCATCATCGATCAATGAGCCTCGATCAAAGTCCACAGAAAAGGCGAACTCTCCCTGTAACGACCATCGTCGATTCAGATGCACGTTCGCTCCAAACCCGACAAGCTGGGTATCGTTGTCCTTATACGTGAGTTCAGAGGTAGGATTGCCAAGTCGTGGGTCCAGCCCAGATGCATTCTGGCTCCACTGTAATTCGCCAGCCGTAAACAACCAGGACCTCATGGACAATTCCAGGCGCGGCCGTACCTGAGGATCGAGGTCTTGCCCCCAGCTCGGAACAGACGATGTAAGCGCCAACAGAAAAGCAATCGATGAACATACCGTAGCATGTACCTGCCGTGCTTCCATCAACGCAGTATCGCTCCTCACTGGATGGCCACCCTATCGAAGTACCGGTCGGCACTCCCCGGCATGGTTCGTCGGGAAGCTGTTCGAATGCCTGCTTCTCGACAACTCCGTTGAGCAACCGCAAGAACCGGGCCAGTCACGTGCCGATGATCCCAGGCAGCACTGCACCGACGGCAATAGATCTCCCGACTGTGCCTGGAGCGGTTAGTGTGCTCGTGACAACAACAGATGAGGCTTCCTCTTCCGTCAGTAGCTGAACAGTCGGCACTGGAGATAGCAGTGGCAATACGTATAAGTGAAACTTTTGCTGGACCGTCGAAATCATACCTGAGACCACGTTTGCTGAATAGATTTTTCTGCCCTCTCAACTGGGCAACGAGGGGAAAGTATATGAGAAGCGGCCGCCGATCTACCAAATGTTCTTACACCATCAGATCGACCGTGCGTACGAAATGACTTGTTCCACGGGCACCGTTCAAAAAACATGAGACCATCCCGACCTGCATCAGGATGGCCTCATGAGTGTACGCTTCGCTGAAAAGTAGACGGATCAGTAGAAGGACGAGAAGAACCAGGAGGACCCATCGAGCATTTTCTTGTTCATTCTTGATCTTTTTGAAGGTTCAACCCTTCACACTCTGCACTTTCAATTCTCGACCAACCACTCAAAGCATCTAAAAATCAAACTCATCGACCATTTCATCCGGGCATCACTCTTGCTCCGTCGTCCATTTAATAGGAACACGAATAGTTTGGTTCTTTTCTCTGTCTTTCGGGGATCACTACCGGGTCCAAATTTAATACCACCATAGATCAACGGCAATTCACCGAGGGGAGTGTCTCTATGTCGACGGTGAAGACTTTGGCCAGCGCTGTCATTCGGAAACCGAGGTTCTCGATGGGTGAGCTGATACTTGTCATTCCTCTACTTATGCCGCTGGCTGGTTGCACAAATGATGGAGCGGGAGGACCGATAATTTCGAGCCTTACTACGCCAACCGACGATGCAACAGGATTAGGCTCGGATCAAGCCACTACTCCCGAGGCAGCAGATTCTGATGGAGAAGAAGATCCCACGATTACGATGACTCCGACACCAACGGGCGTGACCGCGCAGTTGACTTGGGATCGTCCCTCTGACTTCAAAGCGACTGGTTACTCCATCCACTATGGGAAACGCTCATCCGAAGAACCAGGATCAGAAGAATCAGATTCAGAAGAATTAAGTTCAGAGGAGCCAAATTCATGCGCTCAAGGCGAAAGCCAAACCGTCGAGGCTCCACCCGTCACGATCACCGGGCTTGAACCCAACACAGCATATTTTTTCGCGATCCGTGCGTTCAATGAGTCTGAGAGCATCTGCTCGAGCGAGATCACGGCGGTGACGCCTTCGGCTCAATCATAAGCGGAAGACTCCTTAGGTGCACCATCTCTCACCGAGGAAAGGCTAGGACACTGATGAGGCACTTCTTTGTAGAACAGACCTACCACACGGCACGGCGGCTTCGCGGTAACGAAAACTCTTTGACCACAACTTGGTTCTGGCAGGTTGGGATTATGGCGTTCATCTGCCTGGGGCTCGCTTCCGAGTGCTTGGCGGCTTCCACTAGGCCGAAAGCTCTGACATTTTACGCTGTTCAAGGTCCGACAAACCCACCGAACCAGACATTAACCGTCTCCAGGACCAGTTCTAAGACGGCTACACTCACGGCCTCAGACAATGCGACTTGGCTGACAGTCTCGCCGGCCACAACATCCATGACCACAAGTGCGACACTCACGGTCGCTGTCAACACCAGCGAACTTGCAGCAGGTACGTACAACGGAACCATCACGGTCAAGATTGGAACCTGGTACACTAAGACAGTCTCCGTGACGTTGATTCTATCGCCCGCCACTCCGCCACCACCATCACCCACGTCCTCGGCTACCCTCACGTGGGACGCGGTCACCGGCGCCCCCGTTAGCGGCTATACCGTCTACGTTGGAGAGGCGCCCCGCCTCTATACACGAACCATTAACGTGGGCACCGTCACATCATCGACCGTGAACAGTTTGACCGTGGGCCGGACGTACTATTTCGCCGTCACAGCGTATAACAGTGCCGGCGAGAGCCCACCCTCCAACGAGGTGAGTAAGAGCATCGACTGACCGCAAGGGTGATATTCTGAGAGCGCGTACACTTACTTCATGGACAGTCGCGGAAGGGTGAACGCCGATCTGTTGTTCCGATCTTGGAGGCCGATCCACTTCCCAAAGGCTCCTATCGATTTCCGCTCCTTCCATCCCCTTACCTCGGCGAATGGGCAGGAAGAAATCCAGCGTGAGCATTTGAAATTTTCCTGTTCCATCTCGATCCTAGTGAAGGTTGTCCCCTTCACATTCTACAATCTCAATTCTCGACGACCCAATCAGAGCATCTAAAAATCAAACTCACCGACCACTTTCTCTTGGCATCACTCTTGCTGATCCTTCTTCTTAGGAAGACGAGAAGTGCGATGATGCTATCTGTATTACATGCTCATCACTAGGTATAAGCCTAATAGCATCATAGCTGCATGCCAATTCACTGATAGGAGTATCTCCATGTTGACGCCTGAGACTTTGGTAGGTTTTGCCCCACGGAAATCCATCATTCTAATAGCCTATTCGGCACTTTTGATTCTGCCACTCATGTCAGCGGCTGGTTGTGCAGATGATGGCGGGGGAGGACCGATGGTTTCCAGCCTTTCTACGCCAACGGACGCTACGGCAGAATCAGACTCGGATCAAGCTCATCATTCCGCGGTGGCAGATGCTGGTGGAGAAGAAGACCCAGTAATTACGATGACTCCGACAGCAGCGGGAGTGACCGCGCATGTAACTTGGGATCGTCCCTCCGACTTCAACGCGACCGGTTACTACATTTTCTATGGGAAACGCTCACCGGAAGAACTGCGCTCAGAAGAGCCACGTGGAGAAGAATCACTTTCAGAGGAGTCAAGCCCGGAAGAACCAACTTCATGTTCCCGTGGGGAAAGCCAAGCCGTCGAAGCTCCGCCCGCCACGATCGCTGGGCTCGAACCCAACACACCATATTTTTTCGCTATCCGCGCGGTCAACGACTCTGAGAGCATTTGCTCGAACGAGATCACGATGGTAACGCCCTCGGTTGAGTCTTAAGAGTACACCTCTCTTGCATGAAGGAGACTATGTAATCCAGGAGCCCTTCTCCATAGACAAGGGCTTTGAACCGTGCGAGGAACCGAACTTTTTCACACCACATCACATAGAGAATCCTGTGATGCCTCATTCCGCTGCAGGGGGTCGGTGGTCCATCAAGCCATCTCAACTGAAGTGACCCGCGACTTGTACAGAGGCTGTTACAGACGAACATCCATAGCGAACCTTCCATCCTCGAAGAAAGGCCATGACACTGATGCGACACTTCTTACTGACGCACATCACCCAAACGGCTCGGTCTCATCGTACGACTTCGTTCACACCCTGGTTCTGGCAGATACTTGGGATCACGGCATTCCTCTGCCTTGGGCTTGTTTCTGACGGCTTGGCGGCTACGACTATCAGCCCAACATCGTTGACCTATTATGCTCAGCAGGGTGCGACCAACCCACCGAGCAAGACAATAACCGTTTCCAGAACCGGGTCCAGCCGGTCTACCCTCACAGCATCAGACAATGCGACCTGGCTTTCGGTGTCCCCGGCTAGCACCTCCATGACCACAAGCGCAAAACTCGCAGTCGCGGTCAACACGAGCGGGCGAGGAGCAGGTACCTATAATGCGACTGTTACGATCAAAACGGGCACGTGGTATACGAAAACAGTCCCGGTGACGTTGATTGTCTCACCCACTACCTCGTCACCTCCTTCGTCACCTTCACCCGCGACGTCTACTGTCACTCTCACGTGGAACGCGGTCACCGGAACCACGATCAGCGGTTATAAAGTCTACGTTGGCGAGGCGCCCCGCCTCTACACACGAACCATTACGGTGGGTAACACCACATCATCGACCGTGAACAGTTTGACCCTAGGCAGGATGTACTATTTCGCCGTCACGGCATATAACAGCGCCGGCGAGAGTGCCCCTTCTAACGAGGCCAGCAAGACGATCCAATAACTCATCAGCAGGTCGGCAAGTTCCATCAGCCCATAAGACAAAGGGCCAGTCCTCACAGAGGGCTGGCCCTTCTACTGCGTTCTCTTTATGGAAAAAGTTTGGCTAGTCTTTCCGTGAAGCTCGCTTCCAAATTCCAAGTCCAGCTAAACCAGCACCCAACAAGATCAACGACGCTGGCTCAGGAACGGATACAGGCTTAGGCTTAGGCTTGCGTGCAAAACTATCAAGGCTAGTACTCTCAATAGTAAGAGTAGTAGTAGTCGTCTGAGCCATCACAAAATCCCCTGAGAAGCCGACAATAACTACGGCGACTCCTATAAGGATGGTACAAGGAAAGCTACAGTTCTTCTTCATCTTTGTCCTCTTCACAGCTACTCCTAGTGATTACCCCAGATGTTGGTGATAGCTACAGCATAATTTGTGCTAGTTATACGTTGATCTATAAGTAACTGAAAATATTGCGGCTTTATGCAGGATTTTTCATTCATGAAATACAGACTGTAAGAAAACATTACACTAACTCTCTCAAAGACATCGGAATGAGAACTTATTCCAATGTTTTCAATAGGTCATGAAACATACACAGTGTAAGATAACTTTACACATGAGAGGCTCTCTTACGCTCTGCTCTCTTCTAGGTTATCGGGAAATTTTGATGCCCTTAACCCAAATCGAGAGACCAACTGATAGAGGGTGGGTCGACTAATCCCCAATTCAACAGCCGCTTTGGATAGATTGCCATCCGCTTTTTCCAGTACCAACCGCACCAGCTCCTTTTCGTGAAGATCACGTGCGCCTCGGAGTGTCGTGGAACCACTATCCACGGGGGAGGGATTTTTTAGTTCCAAGTTCGCAGGGCTGACGTATTTCCCTTCCGCCATCACAACTGCCCGCTTGACCCTATTTTCCAATTCTCGCACATTTCCAGGCCAATCATGCGCCATCAACGCTTCGATCGCTTCGGGTGTAAACCCTTTCAGTACTCTTTTTTGTGTTTCAGCAAACTTCATTAAGAACGTTCTTGCAAGGAGCGTGATATCACAACCCCGCTCCTTCAACGTCGGGATGGGAATGGTTATCACACAAAGCCTGTAAAACAAGTCTTCCCTGAATTGACCACTATTGATTGCCTCTTGTAGATCAACATTCGTCGCTGCAAGAAGCCTAACATCGACCGAAATTATGTTCTTTCCTCCCAACCGATGGACTTTGTGATCTTGTAAAAACCGCAATAACTTGACCTGCAGACTGAATGACATATCCCCGATTTCATCCAGAAAAAGTGTGCCTCCTTGGGCGGATTCAATCGTGCCTTTTCGTTGCTGGACAGCCCCGGTGAACGCTCCCTTTTCGTACCCAAACAGCTCGCTCTCCAGAAGCGTCTCAGGGATCGCGCCGCAGTTAATGGCGACAAAGGGCCCCTCTTTGCGCCCGCTCAGTCGGTGAATCGCGCGAGCCACGAGTTCCTTCCCTGTCCCACTCTCCCCAATGATGAGGGCCGGGACATCTGACGTCCCGACGCGGCGGATCATGTCAAACACGGCTTGCATAGGCCTGCTGCTTCCCACGAGACCGTCGAATTCACTGCCGTTGGTCTTATCCTGAATGGCGCGACTCTCCTGCTCCAAGTTAAAGAGGTACGTCGCCCGCTGCAACACCACCTTCAACACATCGAGCTGTACCGGCTTCTCCAAAATGTCATACGCGCCGCTTTGAATAGCGGCGACAGCTTTCGCTCGATCGCCGCTATCCATAACAACGATCACTTTGATTAACGGATTCAGTTGAAGGGTCTCGCGCAGGATCGCCAACCCTTCAGGCACCCCATTCACATTGGCAGCTAATCCCAGATCCAACAATACCAGCGGGGGCATGGCCTGGTGAATTTGAGACAGGGCAGCCGTACGATCCGCAGCCTCCAGCAGATCGTAGTCCGAGATAAGATCGCATTTCATCTGATCTCGAACGGCAGCATCATCATCGACAAGGAGCAAAGCAGGGCGTGTGGTCATGACAGAAATTCTCCTCTCTTATAGATCTGCAGAGGGCCTGCTCCTCTTACCCTTTGAAACATCACATCCTCACATTCCGTGCCGGACCACATCGTTCAGCCGACATGCCGATACATATGCCGACCCACCGAAACCAGCATTTTGGCAGGAACGTAGGTACAGATGGTTTTCGCTAGACGCACCTTCAGACGTTCCAAGGGGGGAAACACCTCACCGACAGGACCGCGCCACAGGGTGAGTCGCATACTCTGTGCCCCCCAACGTTCCTTGAACCTGATCAATCCTCCATCCTCGGGCTCCGACCGACCCAAATCGAGCTCTTCCATCCCTGCCGCTTTCGCTGCTTGGATGGCCTGCCAGAAAAGCATCGGGGTCGCCCCGAGATTGTTAAACCGGGCATCGGAGCCCCCGTACTTGTAATACATCTTCTTGCGATGATTCATAGTCAAGATTCCTGCGACGGGTTGGTCTCCCTTGAATGCAATGCGAATACAGACATCTTTTCCCATACAGGCAACGAGATTCTGGAACCATTCGAACGGCTGAGGCGGAAGATGTTTGCGCAATCTCGTCTGCACGATAAGGGCATAAAATGACAGCACTAGAGATTCGCTCCGGCCCTCCTCATACCTCAATCCTTGGCGTTCCGCATGACGAATTCTCCGCCTAATGCAATCCTTATGGAATCCCTTGTATAACGCATCGAGGCTGGGCCGAAGGTCGAGCCGATGCCATCGATAGACTTTACATTCCCTAAGCTCTTCCTCGACACCAACGGAAATGCCGCTGCATCGCATTTCAGCATATTTCCATCGCTGTGTGCTTCGGAGCGTTTCGAGATGAGCAGATAGTGATCGGAGCTGCTCTCTATTTTCAACCAGCGGTTCGCAGTGGTCCGTAAAGGGCAGCGAAACCAGTCGGCTGCCAGTCAGCCAACTTCGCACGACACAAAACAGGAGGGCGTTCGTCAGTTTTTCAAATGGGGCAGAGGTCGTGAGCACAACCGGTTCATACCCATAGGTGGTGCGCAAAGCCTGAAGCCAGCCGATCGTATGGAAGACGGAAGAGTTCGGATGTCTATCGACAAACTTGGGCCACCGATCATCTAAGAGTGGATTTATCGTCCAGACGCCACCCTGTACCAAGTCCATCGCGCCCTCTCGTGCAATCGGAGCTTGTCCACAGCATATGGCATCGGTATTGTGATCAGGCTTGAGCACAAGACCCATCATGTGTCATACCCGAACCGCTGTTCTATCTTGCGCAGCAGCCAGACAACGGAAAAGAGCACCGCGAGCGAAAGGACAAAGAAGGGAATACCGCCGTTCCGGTGGAGAGCGTTGTCCGTAATGAAGCTAGGGTCGACATAGTTTGCAAGCAGAGCTAATCCGACGATCCGCACGGCATTCTTCACGATCGCCAGCGGGACAACGATGGACACAAGTCCCATTTTCCCCCAGGTCGATCGAAGCATCAGATGGCCCGCCGCGAGACTGGTAATGAATAACGCGAGAGCAGATCGGATGCCGCTGCATTCTTCCGCCACATAGATCGTGAAGTCCGACAGGCTGAACACAAACCCCTCGCGAAGGACCGGGATCCCGAGTATAGAGAACAGCAATTCCACTGCGTCAGCCGAACTGTGCTGTAGAAAACCGACGACGGCATCGAGGAAAAACGAAGGAAACGGTACCATGAAGGCCATAAAACCCAATCCGAAGGATGCCGCGCAAAAGGCTTGTCTCCCGTAGCAGAAAAGAAAGGCACCCCAGCACATCATCACAAAGGAAAGCATCGAGGGAGATAAACTGTCGAGCGTCTCACTTACAGGGTCTGTTGTACCCAACGCTACCGCAACCCCAACTAACATCATGATTGACCCGAAAAATGGACTCCATTCCACCGTGGCAAAGATCGACGCTCGCCGCAGATACAGCAGGTACAGGCAGAGAAGTGGGATCAAGACGATATGGGAATAATGCTGAGCATGCTCATCCTGGAGAGAGCTGGTGAAGACAAGAGCCAAGGGTTCCCAGAACCAAAGAATGTTTGCGACAACCAGGAGGAGGCAGCTGATATCCCTGAGCTCGAAACGCAGGAGCCCCTGCGAACCACCCCATGGACTCCAACATGCTCGTGGAAGCTTATCCAACATTCCAGTTCGTAACGAGGGGAAGAAGGCGAGAAAACCTAGAGGCTATTCTTTAAAACAGAACATGTTAACGGTTGTTTGAGTCAAGAACGACGCAGGTGGTTTAGGACGTTTCCATGCAGCATGAAGATCACCAGTGGACTGACTCATAAGCACCCATCGCTTACTCTATTGTCTTTCCAACAGCAAAACCCAGTCGGTAAAACCTGTGCCGTTGTTTCCGGGCGAAACAAAGGTTTGAGCGCCTGTATTCGCAAACGTACCAATCACTGTATATGCGGCCGTGGCTGGATTGAACCAGCGTGCTTTTGCCGGACCGCCCATCACCGTCATATCGATAGTAATCGCCCCTGAATGATCAGGCGGGACGTAGGCAACCAGCAACGTGCCATCTGGCGAAGCCGCTGCGGCCACGTAGTCTGGAAGTACCGGCTGCGAACCGCCGGCAGTCACAATCGTCTTCATCCCACCGAGACCAGAGGGGACCAAGTTGTACCAAGCAATCGACCGAACAAAGGAATTGAGCCGCGCCATATCCAGCGCACCCTGTGTATTCAGATGCGCCTGCCAACCATCAGAACAGAAGGAAATCGACAAGAGCTTTGAAGGGTTAAACGGCCATATACATCCGTTGCCTGAGATATAGCCACCGATCGCAGATAACCATCCCCACCATTGGAAACGACGAACAGGCTGGATTGCGTTTGGATTGACCCTATTTCCATCCGGTCCTTCTTGGTCGTAGGGCTCTTCCAGCAAAAAGGTGGGCATCACGGGAAGATAGGAGTAACCATTCCGAGCATAGGTATTAACGTCACCCTCCCAACTGTAAGCCCCTTGCAATGTGCCGGCTGACCGTAGCGTCGGATCGGTTTGATCGGTATAGATAGATTCCGAAGTCCATTCAGCGGAGATGTTGCGGCTGGCCTGGCCGTTAACGGTCTGCATTCCAGCCAGCATTGCCCGTTCCGCAGCAAGTTGTGGTCCCGTGAAGGGATGTTCGCCGGTACTATAGTCTCCCCCTAACATCCAAACGATATTCCCTCGAGTTTTATACCTGTTCGCAATAAAGCGACCATAAGCCTGCATCTTGGTTGAACCATTGGCAACCATTTCCACCATCCATCCCTGCTCCCCGCCTCGAGATCCAGTATAAGCAGGGAACATGAAACAGAGTACGCCTTTGGACTCAGCATAAGTCAGGAGTGCATCAACGTTTGCCCAGTAGGCCTCATTCGGCTGTGAAAAGTCTGGCGCCTGGTCGTTATTGCTCCCGAGTGAACCGTCCCAGGTCGAACCATCGAGCTTCTTGCTGAATGGAAGCGTATTATTAAAGCCGAAGGGTGGGTGGTTCCCTCGCCCATCGTGGTTGATGACGTGAAACTCGATGGCATTAAATCCTTTGGCCACCGTGTCGTCGATAAATCGTTTGTAGTCTGTTTCAGAAAGCGATGTGATGAACCAGGCCGTTCGGCCTAGGATAGGAAAAGGCACGCCGTTCTGATCCTGCAAATATCGATGATTGGCTGAAGCGACGAGAGGAAAGGCAGGTAGCTGCGCCGCAACTGGAGGTGAACTAGCCGGTGGTGAGGAAGATGATGAGTCCCTGCTACATCCCTGAGGGCTGCAGATAGTCAGCCCTATGTAGATAATGCAGGCCGGAACCAGGTTGATCTTCAATACCAACTTCTTCAGCAAAGCTACACCTAAGAAACCCTAAGGATACACATCTTATCAACAGGCCCCCTTGCCGGTGATCATTGCGGCTGGCGTCGCCACCAGGATCTTGATGTCGGCCCACAGAGACATGGTCCTGGCATACCGTAAGTCAAGACGCACCATCTCGTCGAAGGTGGTGCGGCTCCGGCCTACGACTTGCCAGAGGCCTGTCATGCCCGGCTTGGCCTCCAATACACGACCTCTATGCCAGGGCTTGTATTGTTGCAGTTCATAGGGGAGCGGCGGCCGAGGTCCTACCAGCGACATGTCGCTCATCAATACATTCCAGAGCTGTGGCAGCTCATCGAGACTCGTTCTCCGAAGAAATCGGCCAATGAGAGTGATCCTGGTATCGTTCGTAAGCTTGAAGACGGCTGGCTTTTGTTGCAGTTGTGCCTGGTCGCTGGCGGTGATGAACCAGCTCACATAGTCGTGGTGGACCTGGTGATCAGCCGTGGCATACATCGTTCGAAACTTGTACATCATGAAGGGCTTCATCAGATGACCAACCCGCATCTGTGTGAAAAAGACCGGCCCGGGCGACGACAGCTTGACAAGTACGGAGATGAGTGCGAACACCGGCAATAGTAGGATTAACAGCAGGGCACTGAATACTACGTCCATGCCTCGCTTGAGGATATGAACATTCTGGATGGATGGCCGATTCGCCGAGAGTTCCGGATACAGCAGTGGATCCATGGGGGACATCTGCTTCTCATTTGATGTGGTCGGCTCCGGATACACCAGCAACCTGATTGAGAACTGCTGCGCGAGAGCTTCATCACCCTGGAGGGCGACCGCGCTTCGGACTGTGTTTTCGAGCCGATCGCAGGTGCCGGTCAGGTCGGCTGGGTCAATCTCGGACACGATCAGACCGATGACCCTTGACGGTTCACACCAGCCCAGAATGTCAAGATCCGATGTGACCGTCGACAAGGCATTCGCCACGAAAGTGCCGTCAGCCGCCCCCTGCTTGCCCGACCTCTGCGGAAGGCCGATTAACAACAGCACCATCGCCATTCCGGAGCGCTCTGTCCGTTTGCGCTCCCTGGTGATCACCTGTTTAAAGAGCGTCTCGTCGAGGATGGTCGCGCGCGTAGCTGCTCGCTCTTCTGCTGTCTGTGTCACGATCATGTCTCCCCCTTCGATCGACTAGGCCAACACAATTTCCTTATGCTGATTAAGCGACTGTTCCGCCGCTTCGAGGATGTTCACGACTCGCAGCCCAGCCAGCCCGTCGTTGATCGGTTTCGTCCCGTTCATGATACAGTCCAGGAAATAACGGGTTTCCACCTTCAGCGCCTCAGCCTCTTCAATTTTCGGCGCGTACATATCGCCGGTCCTGTAACTGACTAAAGCCGCATGCATGCCCGATTCATTCTTGACGTCGGCGCCCTTGTCATAGACGCGTAGCTTTTCCGCCAGATCGAGGTCATTCCAGACCAGCATTCGCTTTTGGCCGCCGACCAGTGTCGTGCGTATCTTCACTGGTGAGAGCCAATTGACGTTAATGTGCGCCAGGACATTGTCTGGGAAATACACGGTCAAGTAGGCGATGTTCTCAAAATTGTTCACGTGCGCTCCGCCGGTCGCCACGACCAACTCGGGCTCGGCCCCGAGCAGGTAATCCATGATCGACAGGTCATGCGGCGCGAGATCCCAGAGCACGTTCACGTCGTGCTGAAAGAGCCCCAGATTCACGCGGGTCGAATCATAGTAATAGAGGCGGCCCAACGTGCCGTCATCGATGAGTTGCTTGATCTTGCGGACGGCTCCGGTAAAGAGAAAGGTATGGTCCACCATGATCTGAAGTCCGCGTCGCTCCGCGAGCTCGATCAGATCCTCGGCTTCAGCGGAGGTTGCGGTAAAGGGTTTCTCCACGAACACGTGCTTCCCATTCTCAAGCGCCTTTTTCGCTAATTCGTAGTGGTACGATACCGGCGTGATGATTGCCACCGCATCGATGTCCGTGGCCAAAAGCACGGCATCCGGGTCAGTCGTCACGCTGATGTCAGGGTGCGCCGCCATCACACGAGTCAATGCTGCGGAAGATTTGTCGCAGATCGTGACGACCTTGCAGTCGTGCTGTCCGATAAAATTCCGCACCACGTTCGGCCCCCAATACCCATACCCGATCACACCAAGTCGTAGCATAAGTGCGCTCCTTGAAAGAGGTTATTGGATTTAGTCTGTGGAACCAAGCGACGAAGCAGGATGGTCTGCTGCATCCAATGCACTGAGCTCATCCTGCTCGATCACGCGTACCTGAAGAGAGTGGTCACCCGTGAAAGTCCGGGCGCCACGGAGACGATCCGTCAAACGGGCCTTGAGATTGTTGTACCCATCGACAACTGAAGCAGGCTGAAGCGCCGTCAAGAGGGATCCCAAGATGTATTCTTTGCGATACCACCCGATGTAGTCAGTGGCGCGAAGACTCGTGGACAAGAGTGCGATCGCCTTCGTCGCATGTTCTTGTTTCATCGGCACGATGCCCCCCTGTGCATCGGTGCGATAAACGAGGAGAATCCGGCAAAGTTGACCAGAGCGCTTCGAACGTGTGGATTCATCGTGCACATAACTGCGAAAGACCTCTTCCGAGTAAACTTCCCCAGAAATGGAAGACTTGTCGCGCTTGGCCAGGCCAAGCAAGGAAAAGAATCTATCTCGCCATAGATTTACTGGGTTCATAAGCACATATTGAAAGTAGAGGAATGATTCTGCCCTACGGCAGGGCGATCTGAGATGACTGACTTCTAAACGAACTCAATGCGGCGCGAGAGCCTGCTTACCTATCTTTTGGATGCAGGGAGTCTCGGCCCATCGGCTGCGTGGGTGACAATAGTTTGCGTGGGAAACTCTGTGGCCAGCCTATGTCCGTCTCCCGCTACCGTCCGGGTGATCGGAATGGCTGGTAACCTGAACTAGCAGGCTGGTCAAAAGGCCGTCGTTCTCACCCGCCCACCCCTGCGCGCCAAGACGCGCATGTCACCGAACAAGGCAGCAACGAGCGAAGAGGCGAGCAGGTACATCCCTAGCTTCGCTTGAGCCGCTCGCTTCGATCACATGCGAGCGGATAGGTTTTTTGCCTCCAGTAACTCCCCTATACGATGAGCCTCTGAGCGATGCGAGAACACCGCGGGCGGTCTTTTTCCACCTCCTGCTAACGACCACGCCCACCAATTCGAACTCGACCGGGAGTCAGCACAATGAAACTGCGGCTCAAGTCAGCCGCAAGCCGCGATACGAGAGTCACCACGGCTTCCGCGAGTGTCTTGCGAGCACTCGAGGGGTAGCGGATAAGAATCACACCGTTGGATTGTTGCGAATACGCGTAGACCAGCTGACCAAAATCTTTATCCTCTGTCAGGAGAATCCGATGCTCGCGGAAGGCCACATCCATGACGACCGCATCGTCAGAACCGGACAAGATTTCCGTGACTGCGAGCACATCATGCTCTGCAGCACGGAGCGCTCGAACGACTGAGAAGTCGCAACTTTCGTCGGCCAGAAACCGCACAGGTTAGCGCTTGGCTCGCTTGCGGAAAGGGACACCAACCAACACCGTCTCTTCGTGGGCCACGGTGTCGGCCGCATAGCCGATGGCGGCTTGGATATCGGCCTTGGTGAGACGGGGATAGGCGTCCAGCAAATGCGCTTCGCTGGCCCCCTCGCCGAGTTTTCGGAGAATCAACTCAACAGGGATGCGCGTGCCGCGAATGACGGGCTTGCCCATCATCACGTTGGGATTCATCTCAATTCGACTGGTCGTCATTCTAGACTCCCCTCCAATATCTGGCGTTGAGTATAGCAAACCGCCCTGGAGAAACCCAACAAGGAGTGACGGAAGCGCGCGTGCCGACCCCCCTCCCGCCGGGCGAGGAACCTCGCCATCCATGCCAGAGAACCATCAACGGCACCAACGTCCAACGGCACCAACGTCCAGGCTATGTGGGGCACTCGTTGTCGGATTGGCCATCGGAAGCGTCCGTATCGTGAACTAGTCGAGGTTTAGTCTCGGCAACAAAGGCCGCCACTTCGCGCGGAAGGGCATACCAACAGGCATCCCCATAACGGGTGATAACGTACTTAAGAAGACGTTCATACAGATCGGCCTGATATTCCGAGGAGCTCGGTTTTCCATCAAAAGAAATGTAGTCCGGATGGACGACCACCAAAACCATCCCACCATGCGAAGCCACCCAATCAAGCTTCTTCGTCCACAGGTCGATAGTCGTTTCCTTCAAGAGCACGAACAACGTGGAGTCTTGTGGGAGCGTATAGGGAAGTTCCACGTAGCCCTTCGAGCCGTTGCGCTGAACCCAGAACGGGAAAATCGTCCCGACTCCATCCGGTTGCGGCTCGAATGGATCGGTATCAAATGTCGAGGTATCGTAGAGCAGATCGAGCGCGTGAAGCCAATCGAGGTTATGGAACATGTAGCCAGACCGGAAACCCGATGCTCCCCACTCTTTAAGATAGTGATTGATTCTCTGAGCTTGCTTTTGAAAGTGCTGCGACGAGCGATACAGTGACCCATCGTGCGACAGATCATGGACACCGACTTCAAAACCCTCCTGTTCAAGGTCCACTCGAAGCGAGTCCGGCACGAGGTACTCACCCTCTGGAACGAAATTAAAAGACGCGCGGACGCCCAAGGCCTGGTCGAGCTCTGCCAGCTTCCGGCACCGTGCTAACCCGCGCTCACCTTCGACATCATGCGTGACCACAAATGCAAACTTCTTCCCGTTCGGCCAGCCGGGCCAGCCCTCCGGTGGTCGAGCTGCAGGCGGCAAAATAGGCCAGGAACCACTGATCTGTTTCCGTAAACGATTTGAAATCAGACGCCTTATTCGTACTCTGACAGCCCAAGGAATAACCGGCTTTAGAAAATAGTAGAGCTTTGTCATGCGTAGTGTGGTCTTACTACCTACTTCACCCCACATATCCACAGTCGTCGCGGGCCGCATGCCTCCTAGCCCTGTACTCCTCTGAAATGTCGAGCCCATGTCATCCCAATACACATGCTTCTTAATCAGCCTACACCGTCGGATAAGCCAACGTCATACGCTGTTTTGGACAAGAGTGAAAGAGGCTAGCAATTCATGGGTTTGTCATACACCGACATGAGCTGTTCCCTAATTTATGCTGTGAGAGGGTGAAGACGAGAACCTGAACCGCCCGCTAGAATAATGCCTTTCCTCATGCTTTTCCTCATCTACAATTTCGGCAAGAAGGAGGTAGCTCCGCTTGTTTGGACAGGTTCTGTCTGTTGATCAGTGGTGTCTGGCGGTATGCGCCTACACAGCGGGGAACCGCGCAGGCAAGCTCTCCCAGTACACGCAATCGGGCGTGCGTCCGTCAAGCGCGCGATGCGGCCTGATCTGGTTGTAGAAGGTCATGTAGCGCGCCACCCCCTGCGGGGCGTCAGCGACGGTCTCATAGGCATGGAGATAGACCTCCTCATATTTGAGACTCCGCCACAGCCACTCGACGAAGACATTGTTCCGCCACCGCCCCGTCCCATCCATACTGATCTGAATTCCGTGGTCGTTCAGGAGTCCGGTGAATTCCTGGCTCGTGAACTGGCAGCCTTGATCGGTGTTGAAGATCTCTGGTGTACCATAGCGGGTGATGGTCTCCTGCACGGCGTCCACGCAGAAGTCCGTGGTCAAGGTATTGGAGAGCCGCCACGCCAGGACCCGGCGACTCGCCCAGTCGAGGATCACCCACAGGTACACGAAGCCCCGGCGCATGGGAATGTACGTAATATCAGATACCCAGACGTGATTCGGCCGGGTGATCGTCAGCTGGCGCAGCAGAGAGGGATACATCCGATGGGCGGGATGGCGTTGTCTCGTACGCGGCATGCAATAGACTGCGGTGATCCCCATGCGCCTCATCAGGTTGGCCATATGACGCCGTCCCACTTCATACCCTTCGCGCCGGAGCACATCACGCAGCATGCGGGCTCCCGCAAACGGAAACTGCAGATGCAGCTCGTCGATCCGGCGCATGAGCGCCAGTGTGGTGTCTGACCCTCATGGCACTACCTTAAGCATATTGTGCTCGCGCCCGGATGATGGCGGCACGTGCAACATGCCGAGGGACCGTCAGAAGCGCATGGTTTTTGGGTCTTCGTTTGATCGCGTGCGGCTCGATGCGTCCGGGGCGAATCGGCACACGCAGGGCG
>PHGD01000200.1 GCA_011090425.1 Nitrospira sp. LK70
GAGGGGATCGGTGTTCCGAGGTACGGAGCACCGGCCTCGCCTCAGCCGGCTGAACTGACGGAGGAAGGCACTTATGTTTAGAACCGACGAGATTATTAAGGCCTCGAAGTTGCCGCCGGAAGGCGTCGCGATGTCCCGGCACATCGACTACATTTATTTTATTCCGATCTTGTTTGTCACCATCGTGGGCACGTTCCACATGCACTTCGACCTGCTGGCGGGCGACTGGGACTTCTGGTTGGACTGGAAGGACCGGCAGTGGTGGCCGATCGTGACGCCGATCACGGCCATTACCTTTTGCGCTGCGCTGCAGTACTACAATTGGGTGAACTATCGCCAGCCCTTTGGGGCCACGATCACCATCCTGGCGCTCCTGGCCGGGAAGTGGGTCACGATCGTGGCGGCCTGGTGGTGGTGGTCGAACTACCCCTACAACTTCGTCATGCCGTCCACGCTGCTGCCGAGCGCCATCGTCCTGGACATCGTGCTGTTGTTGACCAGGAACTGGACGTTGACGGCGGTGATCGGCGCCTGGATGTTTGCGGCATTGTTCTATCCGACCAACTGGGCCATCTTTGCCTATAGCCATACGCCGATCGTCGTCGATGGCACCTTGCTTTCCTTTGCGGACTACATGGGCTTCGCGTATGTCCGGACCGGGACGCCGGAGTATATTCGGATGATCGAGGTGGGCTCGCTGCGGACCTTCGGAGGGCACAGCACGATGATCTCCTCCTTCTTCGCCGCGTTCGCCTCGTCCTTGATGTATATCCTGTGGTGGCAGTTCGGGAAGTTCTTCTGTACCTCGTACTTCTACCTCACCGACGACAGACAGCGGACCACGAAGGTGTATGATGTATTTGCCTATACCACGTTGGCCCACGGCGACAAGGCAAAGATCGGGGGGAAAGCATGAACGCCAAACACGCCTTTAAACTCTGGGTAATGGGTCTCTGCGGGGCGGCGACGCTGGCGTTCACGCCGGCTCTCGATATCACTCCTGCATTTGCGCATGGAGAGCGGTCGCAGGAGCCGTTCCTGCGGATGCGTACTGTGAACTGGTATGACACTCAATGGGTTGGCAAGTCGACCAAGGTCAATGATGTGACCGAACTGCGAGGCAAATTCCATTTGTCAGAGGATTGGCCTCGTGCAGTTGTCAAGCCGAACCGGACGTTTCTCAACGTCGGTTCACCAAGTTCTGTGTTCGTGCGCCTTAGCTCCAAGATAAACGGAACACCTATGTTCGTCTCTGGTCCAATGGAAATTGGCCGGGATTACGAGTATGTGGTCGTCCTAAAGGCGCGACTCCCCGGCCATCATCACATCCATCCGATGTTTGCCGTCAAGGATGCAGGTCCGATCGCAGGACCTGGTGGCTGGATGGATATCACGGGTCGGTCTGAGGATTTCACGAATCCGATTAAGACATTGACCGGTGAAACGTTCGACACGGAGACCATGGGCACGGCCACTGGAATCATGTGGCACCTCTTCTGGGGAGCCGTGGCGATTTTCTGGGTCGGCTTCTTTATGATCCGACCGATGTATTTGGTCCGGGCTCGCGTACTGGCGGCCTATGGGGACGAGCTTCTCCTTGACCCCATCGATCGCAAGGTGGGAACTGTGGTGCTGATCTTCGTGTTGGTCGTCGTGACCGTCGGTTATCTGGCGGCCGATGCCCGACACCCGGTCAGCGTGCCGCTCCAGGCAGGTGAGGCAAAGATCAAGCCGCTACCGATCAAGCCTAACCCACTGGTGGTTGAGGTCACTCATGCGGAGTACGATGTTCCTGGCCGAGCCTTGCGTATGAATCTTCATGCGACGAATAACGGTACGCAACCGGTAACTATCGGCGAATTCACGACAGCCGGTATCCGGTTCACCAATAAGTTCGGTGCAGCTAAGCTAGATCCCAACTATCCAGCCGAGCTCGTCGCTGCGGCCGGTTTAACGATGGATAACGAAGCTGCAATCCAACCTGGCCAAACCGTGGACGTCAAGGTCGAGTCAAAGGACGTCCTGTGGGAAGTGCAGCGGTTAGTGGATATCCTTCACGACCCGGATCAGCGCTTCGCAGGATTGTTGATGTCCTGGACCGATTCTGGTGAGCGGCTCATCAATCCGATCTGGGCTCCTGTTCTCCCAGTCTTTACCAGACTGGGAACCTAGAGCAGCGCGCATCTGACAAGACGCCGACCCGCCCCATCGAACGGAAGATGGTCAGGCGGGTCGGCGTTTTTGTTTCTTCCTTCCACCGATTCGCCTCTCGCATATCTTTACGTATGCTTTTCTTCACCGTGCCATCTGAGACATTCGCATGCCTCCTCGGTCCGACTCCGAGGTCGAATCGACCACTCTTGATCAAATGTAGTTTCTGAGGAAGAGGCTTGCCATCTCTCCAGAACTGTAGCTAGCACATCATCTGTCCGCTTTTTGTCGCACATGAAGTGTCCGGTTTAGGGTGCGCCCTCAAGGAGGGCCACCATGATGCGGGCACGGATCCTACAGGAGGTGCGACAG
>PHGD01000030.1 GCA_011090425.1 Nitrospira sp. LK70
GGCTGGATTTTAGTTTCCGTTGGATGGACGGCATCGTGAATTTTGACGGATTTGCGTTTAATCCAGTCACCTTTGCCTCCGATCCGGCGGATGTGTTGGGAGCAGGATCACAAAGCACGCAATACGTCTACGCAGGCACCTATGTGCAACCGATGACCACCTGGTGGTCGCAACAGCTGACCTTGTCACGAGCGACCGACAATCTTGTGAGCAACGGGGGAACGGTCGAACGTAACCTCGTGACCGGAGCGACAGGACCGATCGGGTTTCCCTTTATGTCTCAAATTGAGACAACGAGCAACCGGATTGAATGGCAGCACAATATCCAGGTCGGCAAACCGTTATTGTTGACGGCGGGCTATCAGTTTCGGGAGCAGAAAGGCAGCAATATGGATCTGCTCACGCAGGCCGCTACCTTTTCAGATAAGACCCTCAGCAGCCAAGCAGGATTCGGAGAAGCTCAATTGAATCTCTGGGATCGTTTGTTCGGAACCGCCGGTGTTCGGTATGACGCGTACAACGTCTTCGGAAGCGCCACAACGTATCGTGTGACTGGTGGGTATCTGGTCAAGGAAACCGGCACAAAGCTGCGCGGGAGCTATGCGACCGGATTTCGTGCGCCGACGATCAACCAGTTGTATTTTCCTGGTTTCGGCAATCCGAATCTGCAACCGGAAAAGAGCCAATCGTTGGATGCTGCCCTCGAACAGTCGCTGCCTCATGATCGAGGCAGCATCAGTGTCGGATATTTCTGGACGCGCTATCGTAACCTTATCTTGTCGGTGTTCGATCCGACCGAGTGTACGGCTCCTAATTCGTTCGGGTTCTGTGCTCAGAATGCGGGGTTGGCTAGGGCTCAAGGCGTAGAAGTGACCACGAAGCTGAAAGTGCTTCGCGACAAACCATGGATAAAAAACTTGGATCTGCTTGTCCAATATACCTACGCGGCTACGCAGGATCTCAGCAGCGGTCCCGATATACGTCTTCCCAAGTGGCCGCTCAATCAAGTTTCGACGGTCATCAGCTATCAGCCCATCGATGGTCTGCGCGCCAATCTGGAGGGGCGCTACTTTGGCCAGCGATTCAACAGCGTTGGGAATGAAGGATCGATCCCGGCTTTTTTGGTCTGGAATCTGTCCGCAAGTTACGATGTCACGAAACAGATCCAGGCCTACTTGCGTGCCGACAACATCTTCAATGAAGAGTACGAAGAAGTTCTTTACTTCGGCACACCGATCCGTTCGATTTTCGGGGGCCTGCGCATGAATTACGATCTTCCGATCTAGAAGACGATGAGACATTACCCACGATTGGTCATTGCCGGTACGTCCAGCGGCGTCGGCAAGACGACGGCGACATTGGCGATTCTGGCGGCCTTGCGTGAGCGAGGCCGCCTGGTCCAGCCGTTCAAGGTCGGGCCGGACTTTATCGACCCGAGTCATCACCGGTCGGTCACCGGCCGTCCGTCTCGAAATCTTGACGGGTGGATGCTGGGGGCGGACCTGAATCGTTCGATCTTTGCTCGTGCCGCGGCCGATGCGGACATCTCCATTATCGAAGGTATGATGGGGCTGTTTGACGGCAGCTCGCCGGTGAACGAGGTGGGCAGCACCGCTGAATTGGCGAAGCAATTGAACGCCCCCGTGCTGCTCGTTGTCGACGGAAGTGCGATGGCCCGTTCCGCTGCGGCGATGGTAATTGGTTACGCCCGCTTCGACCCGGTGGTTCGTGTGGCGGGGGTGTTGTTCAATCGTGTCGGAAATGAGGGACATTACCGATTACTGAAGGCGGCGGTAGAACAGGTGACGGATGTGGTTCCTGTCGGATATTTGCGTTCGGATCCCGCTCTGACTATTCGCGATCGGCATCTCGGGTTGATCCTCGCCTTGGAGCAAGGCGAGGATCAGCTCTACCGGCGATTAGCGAAGGTTGCGTTGGAAACGGTCGATCTTGATCGTATCGAAGCCCTTGCCCGTTCGAGCGAGACATTTTCGGCAGCAGCGTCTCCGCCGGTCATAAAGAGCATCGGTCGTACGGTTCGAATCGGCGTGGCACAGGATCGAGCGTTTTGCTTTTACTATCCGGATAATCTTGAGTTACTGGAAGCTGCCGGCGCTGAAGTCGTGACGTTTTCTCCGTTGAACGACCATCTATTGCCGGACATCGAGATGTTGTATCTTGGAGGTGGATATCCGGAATTGCATGGCAAGGCTCTGGCCGAGAACGCAGCGATGCGAGCAGCCATCAAGCAGTTTGCTGAGCGTGGCGGCGCGATCTATGCTGAGTGCGGCGGGATGATGTATCTCACGGAATCGATCCGTGATTTCAATGGCTGCTCGCATGGGATGGTCGGGATCTTTCCGGCTGAAGCAGTCATGCGGAAGGAAAGCCTCATGTTGGGATATAGAACGGTGGAATGTTCACGACGCTGCATGCTTGGTGACATCGGCGTCACGGCACGAGGCCATGAGTTCCATTATTCCACGTTGGTTGCGAGGGGGGCGCTGCGATATTCCTGCGCGCTGAGCGATGCCGGAGGGCTTTCAAAGGGACAGGATGGACTCACAGCCGGCAACGTGTTGGCGCTCTACACCCATCTGCACTTTGCGAGTCAGCCACAGGTCGGGACAGCGCTGGTGGATGCTGCTCGTCAATCTGCTGGTCGGATGTCCAGAGGGGTGAGTTGATTGTGGCAGCCGATCTTGTGAGAGAGTTGAGGCAGGGGAAGCATCCCTTCCGAAGTGACATCAAAGCGCAGCCGGGGGTTGAATTGTGAGAGGACCGATCCAGAAAACCTGTGAGCACTGCGGACAAGCGTTTGAGTGCGGTGGCTACCAGTGCTGGTGTGGCAAGATCGGCATTACTGAGCAGCAGATGGTTTGGATCGCAACACGCTATCAGGAATGTCTTTGTCCCGTCTGTTTGAAAAAAATCGCGACCGGTGAGCTGGGGATTCGCCCATCATGAACGAGTGGTGTCACGGAGTGTCCTGAGTAATGCGGGTTGAAGGCCGGTTTTCGAATGCGGAGCGTACAGCGGTGTACCGCGCGATCTTCGAGCGCCGTGATGTCCGCCGCAACTTTCTGCCGACGCCGATTCCGGATGACATTGTGAAGCGTGTGTTGACCGCCGCCCACCATGCCGGGTCTGTTGGATTCATGCAGCCATGGGATTTTGTAGTAGTCAGGGATCGCACAATCAAGAGTGCGGTGAAAAAATTGTTCCAGCAAGCCAATGCCGAAGCCGCAACACGGTACCAAGGTAAACGCGCTGCGCTCTACCGAAACCTCAAGCTGGAGGGGATCGAGGAAGCCCCGATCAATATCGGCGTGACTTGCAGCCGTCAGCGGGGAGGTCCCCATGTGCTGGGTCGCTCCATGGTGCGTGACACGGACCTCTATAGCACTTGCTGCGCCATACAAAACCTGTGGCTGGCCGCACGTGCGGAAGGTATCGGAGTGGGCTGGGTCAGCATTCTCGATCACAGCGCCTTGAAACGCTTGTTGAGAGTGCCTAATTCGGTCAAAGTACTGGCGTATCTTTGTCTGGGGTATGTATCGAACTTTGCGACACGGCCGGATTTGGAACGTGCCGGATGGCGAGAACGGATTCCCCTGGACCATCTCATTCACTATGAGTCCTGGGGCCGGACAGTGACGGAGCGTAAGGGGAAACGGTAATGCGGATTACGAAGGTCTATACCAGAACAGGCGATGCGGGAAAAACACGATTGGCCGGTGGACAGCAAGTATGGAAGGACAGCTTGCGCGTCGAAGCCTACGGGGCGGTGGATGAACTCAATGCGTCGATCGGTGTGGTACGGGTCATCAATGCCGACATGAACGAAGCAGTTGAGGCAGCCCGGCAACTCGAAGCAGAGTTGCGCTGGGTGCAAAACAAACTGTTCGACGTCGGAAGCATTCTTGCCACGGCGCCAGGGCAGACGTTCAAGAACATGCCGCAGGTGGCGGCGCAGGATGTTGCACGCTTGGAAAAACTGATCGATCGCTGTCAGAAAGGTTTGGAGCCGCTCAAAGAGTTCATCCTGCCTGGAGGAGGAAAAGTATCCGGTTTTCTCCATCAAGCGAGGACGATCTGCCGCAGGGCCGAGCGGGTATGCGTCGCCCTATCGAAAGCTGAACCGGTCGATCCCACCATTATTAAGTTCGTCAATCGGCTGAGCGATACGCTGTTCGTCTTGGGTCGTTGGGTGGCGAAGACGCAGGGAGAGCCGGAGTTCTTATGGGAGCGCGATGTCGCAAAAAAAGCTGAGTAAACGTCGATCGGCGCGACGAGCAACAGGCCGCATCATTCTCGTGCTTGGCGGAGCGTCATCAGGAAAAAGTGAGGCCGCTCTCAAACTAGCCGGCTCACGAGGCCCACGCGCATTCGTTGCCACGGGGCAGGGCTTAGATGATGAAATGGCGGCACGAATTGCTCGGCACCAGGCTACAAGGTCGAGGGATTGGGAGACCGTTGAAGAGCCGCTTGAAGTGGAGGCCTGGTTTGCCAAGCAGGGACCTCGGTACCGGACGATTCTCTTCGATTGCGTCACCCTGTGGTTGAGTAATTTGGTCGGAACCGGCCTAAAGGAATCGGTCGTTCTCGCCCGAGTTGGAACACTTTTGCAGAGGATGCGCACCGCATTGACCAGGGTCGTCATCGTCAGCAATGAGTTGGGCTTCGGGCTGGTTCCGGCTGAGCCGTCGGCGCGGGCATTTCGTGATCTTGCCGGACGGGTGAATCAGCAAATTGCCGTCGGGGCGGATGAAGTCCATTTAGTTGTCAGCGGAATATCCCTTCGCTTGAAGTGAGGAGAGGAGCCGTTATGTCGATCCAGGACCTATGCCGTCGCATTCAGCCGCTCGATGGAAGTTTGTATGCGAAAGCAAAAGCTCGATTGGATCGGTTGATCAAGCCGCCCGGCAGTCTCGGGCGCCTGGAAGAATTGGCGGCGTCCTACGTCGCTATCACCGGCGAGCTGAAGCCAAATGTTCCGCGCGCTGTGGTCTTTACCTTTGCCGCCGATCATGGAGTGGCTCTGGAAGGGGTGAGCGCTTACCCGCGGGAAGTCACGCCTCAAATGGTGTTGAATTTTCTACGGGGTGGAGCAGGGGTGAATGTGTTGGCACGGCATGCCGGTGTGGACGTGAGAGTCGTGGATATCGGCGTCGATTATGAGTTCGGCGCCGTGTCTGGGCTGCTTGATCGAAAAGTCATGAAGGGTACGCGCAATCTAGCGATCGGGCCGGCGATGACGCGCGACCAAACGGAACAGGCTGTGATGGTCGGGGTCGAACTGGCGACTGAGGCAGTGCGAGAAGGATTCGGACTGATTGGGACAGGTGAAATGGGTATCGGCAATACGACGCCCAGCGCAGCTATCACGGCGGTAATGACCGGTCGACCTGCAGCAGAAGCGACTGGACGTGGGACCGGCATCGACGAGTCAGGCCGTCTACACAAGGTGGCGGTGATTCAGCAGGCGCTAGACCTGCATCGCCCGAATCCGGCTGACGCGCTCGATGTCCTGACGAAGGTCGGGGGCCTAGAAATCGCTGGATTGGCCGGGCTGATACTTGGTGCAGCGGCGGCGCGGGTGCCTGTTGTGTTGGATGGATTTATTGCCGGTGCAGCGGCATTGATCGCTATTGGGCTTCAGCCATTGTGCCGTGAGTATCTAATCGCCTCCCATTGTTCGGTCGAGCGGGGCCATCGGATAGTCTTGGACCATTTGAGATTGAAACCGCTGTTGGATCTCGACCTGCGTCTTGGAGAAGGGACAGGGGCTTGTTTGGGGATGGATCTGGTCTGTGCCGCGATCAAGATCTATACGGAGATGGCAACCTTCGATGAAGCAGGCGTGTCGGAGCGCAACAGATGACGACCTTGGTTCGTCCGTTCCTCTTCGCATGGCACTTTTTGACTGCGGTTCCCCTCAGTCGGAGCCATCACGAGCCAACGGCTATGGAGTTGGCCTCATCGATGGCCTGGTATTCCACCGTCGGTCTTCTGATCGGTGGGACATTAGCACTGGCGGACGCGGTGCTGACGAAGCTGTTTGCGCCAGTAGTTGTGAATGTCTTATTGCTCGTGCTGCTCATTGCCTTCACTCGAGGATTACATCAGGACGGCCTGGCCGACACGCTTGACGGGATTGCCGGTGGCAGAACATCGGCTGCTCGCCTGGCCATCATGCGCGACCCGAGGATCGGGGCGATCGGAGCGACCGGCCTGTTTTTGTCGTTGATTCTCCGCTATGCAGCGCTCATGGCCCTCCCACAGCCTCTCCGTGTGCCGGCTCTTGTCTGTATGCCGGCGCTCGGCCGTTGGACGATGGTCACCCTAGCCTGGCTGTCTCCTTATGCAAGGACAGAGGGAGGCTTGGCAGCGCCGTTCCTCGTTCATTTGTCCTTTCTTCACGTGCTGGGATCGACATTGGTGCTTGTCGCAGCGCTCATGCTGGCGTTCGGTATCTCCGGGGCAGTAGCAATACTTGTTGGCGGTAGCGTCGTGATCGTTATGGTTCAAGCAGGTTGTCGAACCTTGTTCGGTGGGATTACGGGGGATACGTTAGGGGCAACGAACGAACTTGTAGAGATCCTTTTCTTGCTCATCGTTCCGCTGGTGCTCGTCCTGTCATGACAGGAAGCGAGCTCCTCCTCGCAGCAGGTGTCGATGCCGTCGCCGGGGATCCTCGATGGTTTCCCCATCCCGTTCGCGCGATAGGGACAGTGATTGCCTGGTGCGATAAAAACGCCAGAACATTCTGTCGTAATTCCTATGCCTTACGTGCATACGGTGTCTTGCTGGCTCTCGGTTTGCCATTGGGTGTGTTCGCTCTCTCTCGCGAAGCCGTCACCATGGCTGAGGGTATAGCCTGGTGGTTCGGAAGCCTCTTGTCGATCGCCATGGGGTGGACCACACTTGCCGGCCGTGATTTATGGGATCACGTTCATGAGGTAAGGAGGCGACTTGAACAGGACGACCTTACTGGCGCTCGTCACGCCGTGAGCAGGATCGTCGGGCGGGATACCGAGCGGTTGTCGGAAGAGGAAGTTGTTCGGGCAACGATTGAAACAACTGCTGAAAGCACGAATGATGGGATCATTGCGCCGTTGTTTTATCTTGTCGTGGGTGGAGCGCCTCTCGCGCTTGCGTACAAGGCGGTGAACACATTGGATTCCATGATCGGTCACAAGAACGAACGGTACATGGATTTCGGCTGGGCCTCCGCTCGGTTGGACGACCTGGCCAACTGGATTCCAGCCCGTCTGTCCGCCGTCCTTATTGTCCTTGCAGCCGGTCTGGTCATAGGCAGCAGTGCGCCTATCAGAACGGGATGGCGTGTATTGTGGCGTCACGGCGGGAACCACCCAAGTCCCAACAGTGGACGGCCGGAGGCAGCGATGGCCGGCTCGTTGGACATTCAATTGGGAGGGATCAATTATTATGATGGCGTGCCCCACGAACGACCAGTGATCGGAACAGGCACCCGGCGGCTTGTTTTGATGGATCTTACGATCGCATCTCGGATTATGATTGTCGCCTGTCTTCTGGGTGTCATCCTTGCGGTAGGAACGGCGTGGCTCGTCTGAAGTGTCAAATGCATGGCGGCAATATTTACGCAGCGTCGCGTGAACTTGGCCGGGACCTCACCAAACTCATTGACTTTAGTGCCAGTATCAATCCACTGGGGCCATCCCCACGCGTCTGGCGTGCCATCATCAATGCTCGTCACCTACTGACTCATTACCCCGACCCTGATTGTTGGGAACTCCGACAGGCACTTGCCAGGTTGTGCCAACGATCTCCGGCGCACATTGTTGTAGGAAACGGTTCGACGGAATTGATCGATGCGCTTCCTCGCGCACTCCGGATACAACATCTCCTAGTAGTGCAACCCACCTTCTCCGAATATGCGGCAGCGATGACACGAATCGGTGGGCGTATCAGCGCTGTATCGGCTGTGCGCGCCGAGCAATACGTGCAACCGATCGATGGTCTCTGCCGCCTGATAGAGCAGAAGCGGAATGGATCGGACGCCTTCCATGGAGTCATGCTCTGCAACCCCAATAGTCCTAGTGGGCAAGCATGCTCTGTCGATGAGGTCTGGCGATTGGCGCAAGCCGTTCAACGACGTGGCCTGTGGTTGATGATCGATGAAGCGTTTGTCGATTATTGCCCAGAACGGTCATTCATTCCCCAAGCGGCCTCATGGCCGCGTGTCGTGATCTTGCGTAGCCTGACCAAGTTCTACGCCTTACCAGGGTTACGGATTGGCTACGCAGTTGCACAGCCTTCCGTGATCGAGTTGTTACGTAGGCAAGTACCGCCATGGTCAGTGAATGTCATGGGGCAGGTGGCTGCGCTCGCAGCCTTGGAGGATTCGACCCATGCTCGAAAGAGCATGCAGTTTATGACGAAAGAACGAGAACGATTTGGAAAACTGCTTGCTGCCTTGCCCGGCTGTTCAGTGATGCCGACGCACGCCAATTATTTCCTTATGGAGTTGCCTCGTGGCCGGCACGCGCGCGAAGTGACCGAGCAGTTGCGAACCGATGGACTGTTGATTCGCGACTGCTCATCCGTTCCAGGATGCAACGCTCGTTCGATCCGGCTTGCCGTACGATCCCCACAAGAGAATGACCGGCTCATCCAAGTCTTGTCGATTCTGCTTCACCACGAAGCGTCGTGATGAAGGAAACTACCACGCATGTCAGCACTCGGCATCAAGTGATCGGACCGACGCTCGTGATCAATCTCGGAGGTCGGAGACGTGTCCTTTCATCCGCGCCGCAAGGTGGTGGATTCAGGTCTGCCTCACACATCATCAATCATCAAGTGGATGCGAACCCCGGTGTGAATGGGCATTTTCCCGATCCAGCTCGTTATCTACGAAAGTTGGCTTCGCAACTTGGGGTTGGAAGCTACACGGTAGGACTCATGACCGCCGTACCGATGACACGGCTGGTCACGTCCCGAGTTTCGGCAGATGAACTCTGGGTAGAATGTTTCGCCACGGTCGGCGTCACGAATGCGGTCTGTGCCGGAGAGTGGCCACAGTATCTCGCTCATCGAAAGAACAAACTTGCGACGAGAGTCGGAACGATCAATCTCATCCTCATCACGAATGGTAGTCTCTCGACCTCCGCCATGGTCGGCACGGTGCAGGTTGCCACGGAGACAAAGACAGGCGTCTTGCGGGACCATGCCATACCGAGTTGGAAAGGGAGAGACCTCGCAACCGGGACCGGTACCGATGCGGTTGTCATTGCATGCCGGTCGCGCGGCGAGGGACCGCTGCACACCTACAGCGGGACCCACACGATTTTCGGCGCGCTCGTCGGAAGAGCGGTCTCCGATTGTGTCTCCCGCGGCTTAGCCATGGCAAAGAAGTGGCGGGAGCTGCACCAATGAAGGCGAGAGCAGTTGCAATCCTCGGTACCGGCTCAGATGTGGGGAAGAGTTTGATCACAGCCGGAATCTGTCGTCTGCTTTATCGTACCGGTGTCCGTGTCGCACCATTCAAAGCTCAAAACATGTCGTTGAATTCGTTCGTCACTCCTGAGGGCCGCGAAATCGGTAGAGCTCAGGCTCTGCAAGCAGCGGCGTGCGGCATTCCACCGCATGTTGACATGAACCCGATCCTCCTCAAGCCGGAATCCGACAACTGCTCACAGGTGGTTGTCCTGGGCAAGGTGTGTGGGAAGCGTGAGGCATCGACGTACTTCGACGGACGACGAGGGCTCTGGTCTGTGGTCGAAGAAAGCTACGCTCGATTGGCAAATCAGTACGACGTGCTCGTCATCGAAGGGGCCGGTAGTGCAGCGGAAGTCAATCTCCGTGAACACGATCTGGTCAATTGGCCGGTTGCCAAATTGGCTGATGCGGAGGTCGTACTGGTCGCCGATATCGATCGGGGCGGGGTTTTTGCGCAAGTTCTGGGAACGTTAGATTTGCTGGAGCCGGACGAACGTGCCAGGGTCCGTGGGGTCATCATCAATAAATTTCGTGGTGATGCCAGGTTATTCGTCGATGGGGTGAAGTTCTTGGAAGCACGAAGCGGGCTGCCGGTCTTGGGAGTTGTTCCGTTTCTCCGCGACCTGATGCTCTATCAAGAAGATAGCCTCGATCTTGATCGGAGCCTACAAACACGCTTTGCATCCAACCGACTCAATGTTGCCGTCATTTTACTGCCGCATATGAGCAACTTTACCGATTTCAATATTGTGACGTCTGAAGCAGATGTCGCGTTGAAGTATGTGACTTCGCCCTCGATGCTTGCCGAAGCCGACATCGTGATGATCCCAGGGAGCAAGAATACGCTGGCAGACCTTTCCTACTTGAAGGAGACAGGATATGTCCCCGCCCTGGACAACCATCTACAGGGTCGTCGAGAACTGATCGGTGTTTGTGGTGGCTATCAAATGCTCGGTCGCCGGATTTCGGATCCTCACGAGGTCGAGCAAGGCGGTACAAGCTGTGGACTGGGCTACTTGAATGTCGAGACAGAGCTCACGCAGGTCAAGCGCACCACACAAGTCGAAGCAAGCGCGGAGGGCGTCTTCGCGCGAGAGGAGATCGTGGTCCGTGGGTATCGGATCCACATGGGTGTTACGCGACGGGTGAACGAACTTCCATGTTTTAGAGTTCGCTGCCAGTCAGTACTGGGTGAGGAAGCCCACCTGTTGATCCCCACGAGCGAAGCAGAGTTCGATGGAGCGATTCGAAAAGACGGCCTTGTGTGGGGCACGTATATCCATGGAGTGTTTGATGAGCCTGGCTTTCGCCGAGTCTGGCTCAATCGTGCTCGTGTGAGGAAAGGGCTTCCGCCTCTCGACGAGCTCGTCTCAAGGACAGTCACGGTACGATCACGGGGTGAACTTGATCGCTGGGCTGATCACGTCGCTCATAACCTTGATTTGACCCGCCTCATCGGATATCTCCGCCCATAATTTCTGGCAGTAGGCAAAGTAACCCCTCTCGACATTTGTCGTCTCGTTCCTTCCCAGTATGGTTCTACGGATTCCCGCGCCGCCATCGGCTCCAATTTCTCCAAAGGAGTGCCGATATTCACCGTTTTCTTGCCAACGATCAGCAAGTGGTTACACTGCTTGAGAACAGCGTGAATCGGCATTGTAGGGATAGGGAGAGATGCTTGCACGCGAGAATGTCGCTGATGCCACATTTCCGGTGTGCCCAGGAACCAAAGCAGCGTGCGGGCCTTGGCCGACATGCACAACAGACAGGAGAAGGAGGAGAACCGGCTGTGCAATCGGTGGGGTGATGGCGCTGCTTTGAGGACAGCGTCAACATCTGTTGAAGGGAAGGGAAGAGGTGTATGAGCAAAATCATGCTTGTCGATGACTCGTATGCAGAACTGCAGTTGATCGAGTCGTACCTTAAAGCTGCCCAACACACAGTTGTATCGTTCACAACTGCGGATGGGTTGGAAGAGAAGGTGGTCTCTGAAAAACCGGACCTCATCGTCCTGGATGTAGTTATGCCTGGGCGGAACGGATTTCAGGCATGTAGGGATTTGAAAAGCGATGCCCGCTTCAAGAGCATTCCGATCGTGCTCTGCACCTCGAAAGGACAGGAAAGTGACAAGTTCTGGGGGCAGCAACAGGGGGCCAATGGACATGTGGTGAAGCCCTTCAAATCAGAAGACCTTCTGCAAGCGGTAAAACTTGCGCTTTGTTGAGAGAACCGATACTGCCGGAACCGCGAAGCGATGATTTCCATAGATGAGTTGCCTAGACTTCATTCAGACTCAGCCCTAGAACAGACGAAATCCACAGAATCATTGAGGGTTTGCCTGGTCACATTGGGAGGAAAAACCTTCGCCATAGATTTACGCCAGGTCATCGAGGTCTTCGAGCCCGAGTCGATCACGCCTGTACCAGGAATGCCTGCTTCGCTGGTCGGTGTCACCAATCTACGTGGAACCATCATTCCGCTTGCGGATGTGAGAGCCGCCTTGGGCGTATCGGTTTCCGTCCTTCCGAAATATGCGGTAGTTGTTCGTCACGCGACTCAACAGGTCGGTATCCTGGTCGAGGATGTACCGGAGATTGGCACCATCCACTCCGACGATCTAGTGGCTCCCTCGATCCATACTGCGACCGAAACACCGCCCTTGTTTTCGAGGTCCTTCAAAACAGAGAAGAAACTGAGTGCCATATTGGAAATGTCACGGCTGTTGGCCTCCATAGAAGGAACGGTTAATGACCAATCCATCGCCTCATATTGTGGGACGATTGTGCCGGCAAGGTAAACCCCATCACGAGCAGTGAGCAGGAGGACAATCATGGCGAAGGTTAGGAAGACATGGAAATGGTCGCCTCGTGCATGGTTCAAAAACCTGAAAGCCCTGCACAAGATCCTTATCGGGTTGTCCTTCATCATTGTCGCCATGATGGCAATTGGTCTGATCGGTTTGATGGGCCTCGACCAGTTGAAGGGTCAGTTGAGTTCCATTTATGCCGAATCAACCGTGGGGGTTTCGCATGTCGCGGTGAGTAGCACCAACCTCAGCCTCTATCACAATGCGTTGCTGAGCGTTGGGGAACAGCGACAAAAGAGTGATTTCGACGAGGCCATCATTCCTCTCGCCGAATTAAAGAGGCGCACTATGACGCCGATTGAGACGTATCGGCCGTCCGCCACGCACGAGACGGTGGATGGCCGCCGTGACGGGCAAGAGGTGGATGTCCTCATTTTTGCGTTGAGAGAATACTTTGCGTCGGCTGAAACCGTGGTGGGAGCGTTGAACGATAGTTTTGACCCCTCGCTCACGGAGGAGCAACGCCAGTCGATGAGGGAACTGGGACTCACGCTGTTGTCAACTGAAGTGGCCTTGTGGCACGGCCGATCGATATGGCGCTTCCAATGGGTGGCGCAACTCATTCGAGACTTGGCGAGCGAATTGAATGATAGCGGGCAAAGCCTGGCCGTGCACCTTACCAAGGTCATGCTCGGTGCAGCAGTTGCGGCACTCCTCCTGGCGATCGCGATAGGATATTTCCTCGCGCGCAGCATTGTAAGCGATATCATCCATGTAGCCGACGTCGCCACACAGGCTGCCGCTGGAAATTTGCGCGCCCGTGCAAGATTGGAGAGCGACGATGAAGTCGGCCATATGGCCAAGGCGTTCAACATCATGTTGGATCGAATCACGACCCTGGTCTCGACGGAAGAAGAGCGGGACAGGATGCAAAAACAACTCGTGCAGTTCCTTGTGTTGGTCTCAGATGTCGGAAAAGGGGATTTGACCAAGCGCGGTGAAGTGACGGCCGATATGTTTGGAAATCTGGCGGACGGATTCAATCTCATGATTCAGCGCTTTTCGCAGTTGATGAAACAAGTGCGCCAGGCAGCGGAACGTGTCAATACCTCTGCCAGCAAGCTGAGGGACAATGCCGGGCTGATGGCCGGAACCGCCAAACACCAAGCTGACGAATCGATCAAGGCGCTCGGCGCGATCGAACAGCTGGCGTCATCGATGCGCCAAGTGACCGAGACAGCGGGAGCGTCGTCCGAAGCGGCCCGCCAAGCCTTACAGGCCACCGAAGCCGGCCGGCTCGCGGTGCAGGAAACGGTTCAAGATATGCAGCGTATTCAATTGGCAGTCCAACGGATGTCGAAACAGATCAAAGCACTCGGCGACCGTTCATTGGAAATTTCACAAATCGTATCGACCATTCGGGATATCGCCAATCAAACCAACCTATTGGCCCTCAACGCTGCCATTGAGGCCGCCGGTGCAGGTGAGGCCGGAGCTCGCTTCGCCGTGGTCGCGGATCAAGTGCGGAAGCTTGCGGAAAGCTCGACGCAGGCGACACGCGAGATCGCGGACCTGGTGAAGGTCATCCAGAGTGAAACGCAGCATGCGGTCGTGGCCATGGAGCACGAAACGCAAGCGGTCGAGGCCGGGTCGGCTTCGGCCTTGCGTACGGGCGATGTGTTTAAGGAAATTTCGACGATTGCTCAACGGTCTGCAGAACTTGCCCAAAGCATAGCGGCGTCGGCGGCTGCCCAATCAGTTTCAACCGACCAGGTCGGACGTTCAATCAAGGACTTTACCGGAGGTGCCGTAGCGACACAAAAGGCCACCGATTCGGCACGTGCGACGGTGGAGGACATGGTGACGTTGGCTGAAGGTCTGACTACTTCGGTATCCCAGTTTAAGCTGGCCTGAGAATCTTCCTCATCCGCTGAACGAGAAGAGCCTTCTGGTGTAACGAGGGACCGATGAACTCGGAGTTCGATAGGCAGAATCTCATCAGCATTTTTGTGCTTGAAGCATCGGATGGGCTGGATGTCCTGACCAAAGCATTGCACCCTCCCGACGGTGCTGTGCCCACCCCTCAAGACCTTACCGATCAATACATTGTCGCCCACCGTATTTGCGGGGCCGCTGCGCTGTATGGCTTCAGCGGAGTCGCGCAGCTGGCTGAATACTTGGAGATGCTGCTTGAACGAGCGACACCGATTGTTTCAGCGGAATGGGACCGAACGGTAGACTCGATGCGGACCATCACGGAAAGCCTTCAGGGAATCGTTCGAGCCATCGGACAAGGCGGCGTGGAGGATGCAGAAGCCGTAGAACACAGTTGGGCGTCGATAAAACAACGAGAGGGAAAACCAAGCGATGAGGCAGCGTTCATGTCCTCCGCGCCGACAATTGAAGGCGCCTATCTGCTCCCCGTACTCGATGCCGAAATCTTATCCTACTTCATACCCGAAGCTGAGGAGTATCTCGGCACCATTGACGAGCTGATTCGTGTCCTTCGCGAGAAGCGAGATGATGCAGACTCGATTTACCGGCTCTTTCGTGCGGCACATACCCTGAAAGGCTCAGCGTACACCGTAGGGTTCCAAGTCATTGGAGATGTCGCTCGTCCGATGGAAGATTGCATGGTTGCGGTTCAGGAACAGCGCCTTCCCCTCAGCAATGACCTTCTTGGCATGTTTGCGAAGGCTGCGGAATTGATTCGGCTGATCCTTCGTCATGAACCAGTGAATGTGCCACTGCTTCGGCACGATCTGCCGCTTCTTCTCAATCGTTTTAGCGAGGTGGCAGACGGTACAGCCGCCCCACCTGCACCGGCAACTCCATCCGACGGCCCCGCTAGAGATAACCCGAATCCTGTCCAATGTGAGCCCGTTGTTAGCGCAAAAGGGCCGACCGCGGACTCATCCGATAGGTACTTGATCCCGGATTTGGATCCGGAGGTGTTCTCCTACTTTATCCCTGAGGCGCAAGAGTATGTGGAGCTCTTGGAAGCCAATCTCCTACGATTGGACAGCGAGCCTCAGAACAGAGAACTGATCCATCAGCTCTTTAGGACCGCTCACACGTTGAAAGGCTCAGCCTATACGGTTGGTTTTCAATCGATCGGTGATCTTATCCATCACGTCGAAGACTTCATGGGGTCGGTGCGAGACGGGAGCCTCAGCGTGTTACCCGGACATACGGATCTTATGCTTCGGGCTATCGATGTTGTACGAGTACTCATGCGAAGAGACCTCAGCAAGGTGGACGACACGGGGCAACGATTCGAGGCTGCGCGAACCGAACTGAGACGATTGGACCAGGGTGCAGCAAGCGCGACGACGCCGGCACATCAACCCGATGGCGCCTCCCGTTCAGCGAACGCAGGTCACTCTGGAGATGACGTGTCTCGATCACAGGATGATGGAGTTCCGAACGAGAAATCACGAGAGGAACGTGAAGTCATTCGTGTCAGTCACGCGCGGCTGGAGCGATTGATGAACCTCGTTGGAGAACTCGTCATTGGACGCGGAAGATTGGAACAACGATTGCGAGTCCTGGAGCAACTGTCACAGCAAGTATTGGTGTTCAAGAGTCGTTTAGTGGATTCCGTCCAGTCCTTCGCCGACAAGCACACCTTTAGCTATCAGGACACATCGAGCAGTTCAACCGCGTCTGCGAGTCAAGGACTTCCCGTATTCGGCGATTTCGGAAGCCTCGAACTCGATAAGTATGATGACTTTAATATCCTGGCTCGCCGCATCGCCGAGGTCACCACCGATATCAGTGAGTCGATGTCGCAGTTGGATGGATCCATCCAAAGCGCCCATGACGAGATGGCCCGACTGCAACACTTGACGCTGTTGATGCGAGACGAAATTGCCCGTGCCCGCATGGTTCCGATCGGGACACCGTTCACGAGGTTTCGTCGAGCCGTCAGAGAAATCGCTCGAGCTTCAAACAAGGAAGTGGCCTTGGTCACATCGGGTGAGCAGACGGAAGTTGATACCGGAGTCGTGGAACGATTGGTGGATCCATTGGTGCATTTGGTCAGGAACGCCGTCTATCACGGAATTGAGCCGGCGGCCGATCGAATCGCGACGGGGAAACCGGCCGTCGGAACGGTCTACCTCCACGCGGCTCATCGTGGGAATTCGGTCGTCATCGAGGTGGAAGACGATGGAGCAGGGTTGGATCTGGAGAAAATACGGGCAAAAGCCGTCAAGATCGGAGTCGCACAAGCCCGCCAGGTACAAGCGATGTCGGATGGAGACCTCTTCCAGCTGATTTTCATGCCCGGTTTTTCAACAGTCGACAAGGTAGGGGAGCAAGCAGGGCGAGGCGTAGGACTGGACGTGGTCAAGCGAGTCATTGAAGGCATGAACGGGCATATCGAGGTAGAGTCTGAGTTTGGTGTCGGCACCAAATTTACTTTGAATCTCCCTCTCACCCTCCTCATCGCCACCGCGTTGTTCGTGCGGGTGGGGACCGAAAAATATGCGATTCCATTACTGAGCATTCAGGAAGTGACGATACCGACTCTCTCCGCAGTACGGGAGGAAGGTGATCGTAAACTCTTGCAGCTCGACGAACAAGTTATTGAATTACAATCTCTGTATCACATCCTTCGCCGTGAACCAGGAAGCGTCGATTGGAGGATGCCGGTCGTGATTGTCCGAACCGCTGCCGGCCCTATGGGCCTGACAGTCGATGAACTGTTGGATCGCCAGGAAATCGTCATCAAGCCGCTCGGGCCACTGAAACTGTTGGAGCATTCGCTTTTCGGAGGGGCGATCGTTGATCCAGAAGGACGGATAGTGCTTGTTATCGATCCAAGCCGTTTGACGTCGAGGGGAACGAAGGAATCGACTGCTCGCGGTCCCTTTCCCAAGACCACACCACTTCAGGAACCGTCCTTACTACAAGAAGAGATGTCGTCGCATAAGTCCCAAGAGACCCGCCTGCTCTTGATAGATGATTCGTTAAGCATTCGGAAGTTCGTCGGAAGAATGTTGGAGTCGGCCGGATATCCGTTCGATACGGCCGTTGACGGCGAAGATGGCCTCCGAAAGGCATCGGCGGCAAATTATCGGATGATCCTCACCGATCTTGAAATGCCGAAGCTCAACGGATTCGAAGTTATTCAAGCTCTCAGAAGTCGTCCCGAAACCAGGCAAACGCCGATCGTTGTCATGACGACGAGGGCTCGGGACAAACATCGACAGATGGCGATGAGCCTCGGTGCCAATTCATACGTCTCCAAGCCGGTGGATGAGCGGATGTTGCTGCATGAGGTTGAACGGTGGCTCGGAAAGGCTCCGGCGCTGAGCCAGTAACTTTGCGGAAATACTCGTATCAATTGACGAAATATGACTTGTTACTGAGAATGGGCAAGAAGGACTCGGCATGGACGTCAGGGAATTGATGACGGGAAGTTCGTCGCCAGCAAGTCCATCACGATTTCTCATCGTGACAGTAGGCGAACGGTATCTGGCGTTGAATGCCGAATCTATCTGCGGGTTGATGACTCTCGAAACGATCGGAAATGTTGGAAACCCGACGGTTCATGACAAGGTGTACCGTGCCATCAATCTCGCCGATCGCTTGAGCGTACCGAATGATCAGGGTGGGCCGAACACGCGTGTCGTGCTGCTTTCTGAAAGAAAAGTGCATGGAAGCATTCGAGTCACCACGGTGCAGGGACTTCTTGAATTCCCACTGTCTCAAGTCCTGCCGCTTCCTAGGCAGTTCCGTGGACCGGAACGGCACTGGTACCGAGGCATGATCCTATTCTCAAAAAGCATTGTGTTGGTCTTGAACACAACGTGGGTGCTTGATGAGCGGATGTCGGGCTTCGAAGGCAATAGCGGGTAGGAAGGCATTTGTGGGCTTGCGGGGGCTCCGAAGATTTCGGTGAACGATAGCGAGACATGCTGAGAACCGGTCAAAAGCATCAGCGGGAAACGTCGCGTCAATCATGGCAGCTGTTGGTGTTTTCGGTGGGTGGGAGACGACTCGCAGTGAAGACAGTGGATGTCTCGGGTATTTCGCAGTGGAACGAATCTATCCCGGTTGCAGGTCGAACACCTTTTGTCACGGCGGTGGTTCGTCAGTGGCAGACCGTGTTACCGGTATTCGATCTGGCCGCGTCCCTTCACCTTACTGTGCAAGGGAGCAGTCCCTTGTGTCTGAAGGTAAGGCATCCCCTCGGAGAAATGGCGATGCGCATTGATGAGGAGATCCCTGTGCTTCATACCTTTGATCCTGCCGCGCTTCAAACATACCAAGGCGATGATTTACCGGCTGAAGGCAGCTATACAAATGGCCTGGATGAGATCCCGATTCTCTCGGTATCACGACTTGGGTCGACTGTGTGACGATTTCCCGTGTTCCGGAACGGACGAAAGGTGCAGGCATGCCGAAGATCTTAATAGCCGATGACAGCATCGCAGTTCGCAAAGTTGCGGAGCGACTGTTGACCGAGGCCGGCCTCGGCGTCACTCTTGCGGCAAACGGAGAAGAAGCATTGGCCTATTTAGCAAAGGAACGGCCGGATGTTGTTGTGTCCGACGTCATCATGCCGGATAAGAGCGGATATGAGGTCTGTGCCTTTGTCCGTGGAAACGCAACCCTCGCCGCGACACCCGTACTGCTCATCTCAGGAATCGTGAACGATGAAGTGACCAGGCAAGCCGAGTCTTGCCACGCGAATGGAGTATTGAAAAAGCCGTTTCAAGGCACATCCCTAAAGGATCGAGTCCTCGAACTGATAGCAAAGCGGCAGGAACCAGCGGCGACCGCGGTCGCCGAGCCTGTTTCCGTTCTCGCGGCGGCTCCCGCTGAGAGGATGATGCCCATGTCTGACCAACTTCAACAGAGTCTGTGTCAAGAGAGCGGCAAACTCAAAGGGTTTGAAGAACAGTTCCAGGCAGAGCGGGCTCGATCAGAGGAGCTGACCAGGCAACTGGCTGAGTCCATGGCGCAGCTCGCTAGAGCCAAAGAAATCGAGGCGCAGCTGGTAACCGAGCGCAAACGCATCGACGATCTGCAGGAGTCACTCGCTAAGGTTGAAGAACAGTTCCAGGCAGAGCGGGCTCAATCAGAGGAGCTGACCAGGCAACTGGCTGAGTCTACGGCGCAGCTCGCTAGAGCCAAAGAAACCGAGGCGCAGTTGGTAACCGAGCGCAAACGCACCGACGATCTGCAGGAGTCACTCGCTAGAGTCGAGCAACAACTGTCAAGAATCCCTGAGCTGGAATCAACACTGAAGGCGGAGCAGGGTGCGGTCGAAGCCTTCAAGCAGGAGGCCGTGAACTGGCAAAAAACTTCTGTTCGAATTGCAGAACTGGAGTCTACTCTACACGCTGAGCGGACGGCGGCGGAGCAACTCGTGCAACAACTGGTTGATTTGGAGCAGGTGTCGATCAAGGCAAAAGACGTGGAAGTAAAACTCACGAATGCGGAACAGCAGAACGGCGAACTTCACCAGAAAATTCGTGACATGGAAGCCGAACTTTCGGCGGAACGGCGGAAGAGGGAAGAGACAATGGGACACCTTCAAGAATTGGAGAGAGTGGCGACGAGAGTTCAGGAAATGGAAGGGCTTTTGGTCGCAGAACGGGATCGCAACGGAATACTCGCTCGGGAAGTCGTCGAAGCCGAACAAGCCGCTGACAGCTCCACAAAACGACTTGAGGAAATGGCACGCAAGTTAAGCGAGATCGCAGGATTGGCTTCCCAACTCGGACATGGGAGGGGATAATCCTGAGCCGGTCACCTGAACATCTCGTGCGATCTTGTCGAAGGGCTGAAACCGATGTCCGTTGAAAGCGAAAGTGCCTTCCAGAAAGAACTGGTTGAACTGTTCGTTCAAGAGGCACAGGAATGGCTCCAGCAAATTCACGTCGCACTCGATGAGCTACAGCAAACTCCGCCTTCCGATCGCCATCGTGTCTTGGCTCAGACGATCAAGGTCGGCATTACGAACCTCGGCGGATCTGCAGCCACGGTCAACTTGTGCGATGTCGAGCGAGCCAGCTTCGCAGCCCTTCCCTTCGTTGAAGCCGTCCAAGACCCTTCCGTACCAATCTCAACCGATGACTTTATCGCCCTGTGCAAGCAGCTGGGGCACGTCCATGGAGCTCTGACTCGAGCGACAGGTCTGGCATTTGAGGGGGAACAGGTACCGGCTTACGAAGAAGGCTCTTCAAGAATGATCGCAACGAAAGAGTTGCTGATATTGCTTCGTGGGCTTCAAGATCAATGCACGGCATCCGACACATTCCATCGCAATGTGGTTCAGACGATGGTGGCCCAGACGGAGGGATTGATGGGGGGCGGGGTGGAGCAATGCAATGTGGCTTCCATCCGGGAATTTCTTGACCGGTCAGCCGAAGGAGATCAAGGCTTTCTCCAAGCCGTTCGGCAAGAACTTCCTCATCTGACGGCTGTGCTTCAGACCCTCAAGCATGAGAGCGTTGCTCCTGGCCCATTGTCTTCCGACCTCCATAATGCGGTTGAACGTGCCGCGCAGCTATGGTCTGTCGCTCAGCAGGTCAATGCCTCTCATGTGATGGTATTTTTTATGGGATTGCATAGCTTTCTCACGGTTGTGATGCAGCATCGTGTGATGGTAAGCCCAGACAACTATGACGCAATCCAGTCACGTCTGGACCAGAGCGTGAAGGGAATTGAGGACTGGGCGGAACGCGGTCGAGCGGAGCGCCTGGCGATACAAGGCGTATTGCCCCACTGAATGAGCCCCATATCCGAAGGGTCCCTCCGGCTGTGATGCCGAAACGAAAAAGGACATACCAGTGCCGCTTGTCGATGCGATACAAGATCATAGTCTGATTCAAGATTCCGCCTACGAGTCTTATTGGCGACTGCGTCTTCGCCCGTTTGAGAATGTACCGGATCCGCAGTTTTATGTCCCATCGGTCAAACATGATGCAGCAATGGAACGGATGCTGTACGGGATCCATGCTCGTAAAGGGATCGTGATGCTTACCGGTGAGATCGGAAGTGGGAAGACACTCCTCAGTCGTGCCGTGATTCTCAAGCTTCCCCGATCCCGCTATGAGATCGGACTGGTATCGAATCCGACTATTCCAGGGAATGAATTTCTCGGCGAGATCTTGTTTCAACTCGGATTGGATTCTCACGGGACACGCGTGGAGCAGTTGCGTCGCTTGAACGATCAACTGCTTGCCAACTACCATCGAGACGTGGACACGGTTGTCGTGGTGGATGAAGCCCAGGCCATCGAACACGACCGCTTGTTTGAGGAGCTGCGTCTTCTCAGCAATTTCCAGCTCAATGATCGGTTTCTCATCACCCTCGTGCTCGTAGGACAGCCGGAACTGCGGGACCGTATCGCGCGTATCCCGCAGCTTGCTCAACGTGTGGCCATACAACACCACATTGAATATTTGAATCGTGCCGAGACGAAAGCCTATATCCTGACTCGTCTCGCTGCTGCGGGGGGCGAGTTGGCGATATTCTCACCAGGTGCGATTTCCTCTGTTTATCATCGCACCGGTGGTGTCTGCCGATTGATCAACTCGCTGTGCGATCTGTGTCTCTACGTCGGGCGTGTTTCGGAAGCGCGTCAGATCAAACGCTCGTTGGTGGAGAAAGTCGCGAATGACGTGCTGCATCGACAACACAATCCCGGCGCATGGGTGATGTCTTGACGACCTGGTATCAAGAGGCAGAACAGGCGTTGGGCGGGATAGCGGCCGCTGTTCTGGAACATCGTTCCATATCACTGGAACCACTTGAGGCCCTTGCGACGAGCGTTGTGTCATCGCTGCAGCGCAACGATGAGCTTGTCGTACATGCCCTCGCGGGAGCGCCCGGATCACCACTCATCACCAATCTGATCAATGTGGCCATACTCGGAACCAAGGTCGGGATCGGTCTCGGGTACTATGGGGAAGAGCTACATCGGTTGGCACTGGCGGGATTTGTTCACGATATTGGATTGTTTGCCGTGCCGAAACCCTTGATCACCAAGTCCGGCCGTTTGACCCAGGAAGAGCGGAAACTCGTCGAGAGGCATCCCGAGCTGGGATATCAAGTTATCGAGAAGTGCGGTCCAGCTTATCGCTGGTTGGCACAATTGACGCGCCAGGCTCACGAACGCTTCAATGGAGAGGGATACCCCAATCGACTCGCTGGAAGAGCGGTCAGTGAAATGGCTCTGATCTTAGGTGTGGTCGACGTATTCGATGCATTGGTGAGCGAGCGTCCCTATCGCCGTCGCCTGCTTCCACACGAAGCGATCAAGGAACTCCTGGTCGCTGAACGAAAAACCTTTCCTAGAGAAATCTTGAAGGCGCTCGTCGAGCAGTTTTCGGTGTACCCGCTTGGGACGACAGTGCGATTGACGAGCGGAAAAGTAGGAACAGTGGTCAACGTGAATAGCCGTTATCCCCTCCGCCCGGTCGTGCGGATGGATGCTCAGCAAGAATATGAAGTAAGTGGTGCTTGTGAGATTGATTTGAGCCGCACGCCAATAGTATCGATCGCGGAGATTCTACAGCCTCCTGTCGTCGGACGTATCACATTTTCGGAAGCCCCCTCCAAACCGATAGCGTCCGTTGTGCCGACCGCCGTTTCTGATTCCTTCACGTCCTTGCTCGAAAGCCTTGACGCGGTTGCGTTGACACTGCAAGGCGTGGTGGACACCAAGAAAGCCTCGTTGAAGCCACCAGATGTTGATACCGATATCGGTGCCATAACGGGGATCGATTGCCCGTTTCACTAGCAGATCGACATCGAAGGGTCCCCTCGTTCTATTCTTTCCAGCAGACATCCGGATGGTTATAATAGCGTGCGTCCTCTCCGATATGTCTTGACTATCGCAAAGAGAATCACGTGGCGAAGCTCATCAACGTTCATCATCCACAGCAGGCGATGCAGCTGGCCCAGGAGTACGTCAAGACGTACATCCTCATGCCGTCCGGTCTTCTAGGCCTCATCTGTATGATCGGCGCGATCGGAGGTCTGGGACACCAGTGGCTCTCAACCGGCGACTATACATTCGGTACCTTTTATCAGAGTTCGGGGTTGTTTATATCGGGCGTAAGCTTGGGAGCATTGCAGACGCTCTATCAACGGCATCTCTTGCGGGAGTTTCCGGAAGTTCTGGCGGCCCGTATGAAGGAAGGGCTGAATCGGCAGAGAGGCACACTCAAGAAGAGGTCGGATGCGACGACCATCAAGCATCCGGGGCGTCAATTCGTTCCGCTCGCATATTTGCTGGGCGCGATGATCTTGATCGGAGGGACCATTGCGGCGTATGTCTACGGCAGCGTGAACATAGTTCCGGCGCTCTTGATGCCTTGGGCCGGATTTTATTGGGCAAGGCTGTTTTTGTGGCGGAGAGTGATCAAGCTAGGAAAAACCCAGGGCTGAAGGGTTAGTTCTTTTTAGAACGAGCTGCTTTTAAACGAGGCCCTCGACCTGACGAATGTTTTAGCTGCGTTTCAAGGGCTGCCACACGCTGTTCCAAATCCCGCACGAGTTGTTTCAATTCGGGGAGCTGAAAAATAGTGCCTTGAACTCTCAGCGCTTTTTCACGCGGCATTGCCGGGATGCCGCCTACCATCTGGTTGGATCCAATATTCCGATTGACTCCAGCTTTGGCCGCGATCATGACCTGATCTCCGATGGTGAGGTGATCGGCAAGTCCGGCCTGGCCGCCGATTACCACATGATGGCCGATGGTTGTGCTGCCGGCGATGCCCACCTGCGCGACGAGAATGCTGTGTTCTCCCACTGTGACATTGTGGGCAATCTGGACGAGATTGTCGACTTTGGTGCCCTGCCTTATCAGGGTCCGGCCGAACGTTGCGCGGTCAACCGTTACATTGGCTCCTAGTTCAACGTCGTCTTCGATGACAACGCCGCCGAGTTGCGGGATCTTATGATGCCGGCCTTGATGCTGCACGTATCCGAACCCGTCGGCTCCGATCACGGTTCCGCTGTGCACGATCACTCGCGCACCAAGTGAACAGCCCTCGCGAACGACGACATTGGGGTACAAAACGCAATCGTCCCCGATCGTTGAATCAGATCCTACAAAGACACCCGGATAGAGTGTGACACGATTGCCGATCGTCACGCGGTCACCCAAGGTCACAAAAGGCCAGATAGAAGGATCGGTTCCGATCCGTACGTCGGCTCCTTGTATCACCTGTTCGGCAATGCCCCGAGGAGCCGGTTGCCGGACAAAAAAAGCCTGTGCGACTCGAGCGAAGGCCAACATCGGATGGTCCACGACGATTTGCGGCACAGCGAGATCGGGTAAATGGCGATGAACCAGTAGCGCTGCGACGTGAAGGGCTGCCGCCGCCTTCGACATTTTGTCGTTGGCGATGAATGACAACGCGTCTGGATTGGCTTCGCTGAGACTTGTTAAGCCGTAGACCGGTGTCTGGCTGTCGCCGTGAATCGTCCCTCCGACGACCTCCTGGATTTGAGCCAATGTGATTGGAGCAGGCAGTTGGGGCTTGCTCATCGGGTCCCGACTTTCTTTTTCCCTGACGTAACGGCGCCTATCTTCTTCGGCTTTCCGGCGGAGGCGGGTTTTGGTGAAACCGCCTTTTTGGTGGATGATGGCTTGGCCGTCTTGCTCGTGGTCGACGTGGTTGATTTCGGCTTGCTCGCGGCGGTCGCGGCTTTGGCCGACTCGGGTTTGGACTCAGACTTTGTTTCAGTGAGCCGCCGCTGAACATAGGCGGCCACGGTACCAACGGTACTCAACCCCGGGAGGTCTTGATCGGGGATTTGAAGTTTGAATCGTTCCTCGATTTCGAAGAGCAGTTCGATGATGGCCACCGAGTCGAGGCCCAGATCATCTCGGAGATGATGAGACTCGGTAATCGACGCAGGGTCTCGTTTGAGATAGCTGGCTAAGGCCTGAGTAATTTTAGAGGTAATCGCGGGATCGACGGGTTCAGTCATTATGGGTACTCCTTAAATGGAATGAGGCTTTTCGCATGTGAATTCCGCGAGTGGCCCTCGATATCGTTCATCTATGGTTATGCCACAAACTTTTTCAAGACTACCGTGGCATTGTTGCTGCCGAATCCGAATGCGTTCAAGAGGGCGTAACGAATCTTTCGCTCCTGCACGGCACGCCGGATCCCATCCAATAGGCAGGCCGGATCCGGTTCCTCGTAATTCGCAGTGGGATGAATCTGTCCGCTGTGAATTGAAAGGGTCGTTGCCACAGCACCGATCGCGCCTGCCGCCCCCAAGGTATGGCCGATCAGCGACTTCGTGGCATTGACGGCGATTTTGTCCGCGCGATTCTTAAACAGAGTCCTGATCGCTTTGGTCTCAACGGCATCGCCGATCGTCGTGGAGGTCGCATGGGCGTTGATGTAGTCGACCTGATCGGGACCGATGCCGGCAGAGTCTAGACCGATCTTCATGGTCATGGAGATTTCCTGACCATCTTCCTGCGGAATGACCATGTGATAGGCTTCGCTGGTCGCAGCATATCCGGCAAGCTCAGCGTAGACTCTCGCTTTCCGTTTCTTGGCATGCGCCCATGATTCTACGACTAATGAGGCAGCGCCTTCCCCCATGACGAATCCATCACGGCGTCGATCGAAGGGGCGTGAGGCTCGTTCCGGAGCATCGTTAAACTCGCTGGAAAGAGCGCGCAAGGAACAGAATCCGGCAAAGACCAACGGAGTAATGCTCGCGTCGGCTCCGACGACGATTATGACATCGGCTTGACCGCTGCGAATGCATTGAAGGGCTTGACCAAGGGCATGGGCACTGGATGAGCAGGCCGTCGAGATCGTCAGGTTCGGTCCTTTGGCGCCGTATGCCATCGCGACGATACCCGAAGCGGAATTCAGCGTGATTGTGGGAATAAAATTCGGATGTACGCGTTGTGGTCGTTGAGTTTTAAAGAGCTGAGTAATCTCGCGCTCTCCCATCACCATCCCGCCCATACCGGCTCCGACAATGACACCGACGCGATGGGGAACTTCCTTGGCCATGCTCAGATCGGCATCGGTGAGCGCTTCTTTCGTGGAGACCAAGGCGAATTGGGCGTAACGATCCACGCGGCTTGATTGTGTCGTCGGCAAATACTGCTCCGGTGAGAAATTGTGGACCTGTCCTGCAACTCGTGAACGATAGCCGGACATCGGAAACCACCCTAGGGAAGGGATCGCAGTAATCCCAGAATGGCCCGTGAGGGCCGCCTTCCAGAATTCACTGACGCCGATCCCGATGGGAGATACTACCCCAAGACCGGTAATTACCACGCGCGAGGCCATGTTTCTCCCTCCTTCTGGGCGCACACGGCGCCTTTCTTACCGGAAGACCGGTGTACAGTCAACTAGGAAACCTCTCTTCAATGCCTCACCTTCAATAATAGATAAAGCCCGAAGCTGAGGAACAGCGCATTGGCCATCCAACCGGCCAGCATGGGAGCCAACGCGCCTCCTCGTCCTAGTGCGATGGCGACGGAGTGGGTTGTCCAGTAGCAAAACCCGACGATGAACGCTTGTCCGATACCCATGGCCATGCTTCCACCGCGGACTCCGCTTCGCCGCAAACTGAGCGCAATCCCGACGAGCACCATCACGACGGTCACTAATGGGAATGCGACACGGCCGTGGTAATCCGTCAGCAGGCGGGCGAACGAGAAACCTTCGTGCTGAAAGCGCGCAAGGTAATTTCGGATTTCCCGAAACGTCATGGTATCTGAGTTCCCCACAAGTGAGGAAGAAAAATCATCGGGAATCAACGGAATGTTGATCGTCTGTTCCGTAAACAGAGCCAGCTCGACGGTGTCGTCCGATTGGAATCGACGATGATTTCCGTTCAGCAGGACCCAGCCCTGAGGAGTATAGCGGGCTTCAGCCGCTTCCGTAATCCGATCGAGCTTAAACGGCGGACGAAAATAAAAGATTCGTATGCCTCGAAGGACTGTGCCTGCGGCATCGATCTCATTGACTTCCATCAGGCCGTCGGCGCTGATACGGGCCCAGGGTTGGACGGCCTTGACGGTGACAGGAGCCGGTCTTTGTTCGATTTGGACCACCCGGATTTCTTCGGCTTTCTCCGAGGCGAGCGGAATCACGGTCGAGCTGAAGAGAAAGAGAATGACAGCCACGCCGGTGGAAAACAGGAGAAACGGGGAGGTCATCCACAACAAACTGATCCCGCAGCTGCGCATCGCGGTGATTTCGTTGCTGCGGGCGAGAAGACCGATCGTCAGTAGGGTTGCTACGAGAATGGCGAAGGGGGCGACTTGAAATGAAATTGAAGGGATCTTCAACGCAAAGTACGTCAGGATAGGGAGGATGCCGGACTCAAACCGGAGAAACCGGCGGACTTTTTCAAAAAAATCAATGACCACGTAGATCGTCACCAAGCCGGAAAAGCAGATTCCAAAAATTTTCATGTACTCGAAGAGGATATACCGAAATAGAATCGTCATGATGCTAGCGTTTGCTCATCCGTAAGAAGAGCACGATGGTGATCATCAGGAATATGACATTGGGCAGCCATGCGCCCCAAAAGGGATGCAGGATCAACGCCGTCACCAGGAAATCGCAGCCGACATTCAGAATATAGAAGGCAATGATGATGCCCACACCCACGGCGAATCCGCCTACACGACCGGACCGTTTCGACACGATTCCGACCGGTACTCCCAGCAGACAGAATATAAGCGATGCGGTTGGGAACGCCAGGTCTTTGTAATATTCCATGAGGCGGCGAAGCGCGCCGGCATCTTTGCCGCCGGTTTCTGCGAGGCGTAGCATAATTTGATCATATGACGGACGTTCCTCTGTCGCAGAGTAGCTGCTGAGGTTCAGGTTGATCTTGATGTCGTAGCTCGTGAAAGCAATCCGTTGGGACTGATCGACCTGGGGCGGCCTACTATGAATCATGCCGTTCTCCAACCGGAGTGCGACGTGGTCATGCTCAGAATCCATGAAGATGTGGTACTGCTCCGCCACGATGACTCGTGGTTCATTCGGTAGGCGTTCATCCGAGATAAAGATGCCGGGAGCGGGACGTCCCTGCTCACCTTCTGGGACATAGATCATCATGTTCGGAATCGGCTCGTTGAAGGTCCCACGTTCCAGGGCGAGGGCGAGCTGATCTTTCAGCAGATTAAGCGCGACCTTCTTCAGGTTCAGGGAACTCCATGGTTGCCCCCATTGAGACAATACCAAGGTCAGCGTAAAGACACACACCGAGAAGAGAAGGACCGGCTGCGAGAGACGAAACAGGCTGAGCCCGGTCGCGCGCATGGCGATCAGTTCCTTGTCAAAGGACAACCGACCAAATGCTGTAACCGATGCGATCAGGCCCGCGATCGGAAGAGTGAGCACGAGGCCAGAAGGGAGCAGCATAGCGATCACTTTGAGAACTGCCCAGAAACCGACCCCCTTGGACACCAACAGTTCGACAAGACGCAAGAGTTCCTTGGTCAACATGACAAAGCAGAGCGCGCCGAGGCTGAGACCAAACGGAGAGAGCAGTTCCGTGAAAATGTAGCGATCGAGCAGCGTTCGTAAGATCACAGAATGTCAAGATCGGAGAAATGGTGAATACTATAAGGTGAATCCTTCTTCCCTGTAAACACAGGAGCACATCTTCACCTCAAAGATTCGCTTGACACAGCTTGGTGCCTATGTTACATGCAGCGCGACTTTCCTCAAATGATGGGTTCCGTGAGCGATGCATCATTCCTTACAGATGCCCGTCCCATCAACTATCCCGATTCTTGCCCAATCTGTTTGCAATTTTATTACAGGGTCGATTGAGTGGAGTCGCTACGTAACCAATCGTAGTTGTTGACAAAAGGAGGGCTTCTGTGAAGACAAAAGGAACGGTCAAGTGGTTCAACGATCGAAAAGGGTTTGGATTCATCCGGCTGGATAGCGGAGAAGACGTCTTCGTCCACTACTCCGCTCTACAAGGAGAAGGTTTCAAGACTCTCAAGGAGGGGGAAAACGTCGAGTTTGACATCGTACAGGGAGCCAAGGGTCCTCAAGCGGCCAATGTGCTCAAGGCGGCGATCGCCGCGTCCTAAGTCGTCATATCTTCCATTTGGCTCGGTAGAAGGGCCGATCATCCGACAAGAGTGGTCGGCGCTTCTACCGGCATGTGCACCGTCTGATTCAGCCATTTCCTAGACAAAAACCATTGACACTGTTAGCTTTTGGCTGTTCTGTTCCTGGAGGTATTGTTGTGCCATCGGATCGAAGTCGAGTCCTTCAACAAGCGCAGTTTCTGGCGTCCCGCGGACAGTACGAAGCGGCCATAGCCGAATGGAAGAGGTTGGCCACAGAAACCCCCGCCGACGGCACCGTTCATAATACGATCGGTGATTTGCACTTGAAGCGAAACGCTCCGGAGGAAGCTGCCGCTGCATTCTTGCAAGCGGCCTCGGCCTTCCGAGCCGAAGGCGCTACTCTTAAGGCAATTGCTGCCTTTAAGAAAGTCCTTAAATGCGATCCCTCTCGCTACGAAGTCTATCGCCACCTTGGAGATCTGAACGTCGAACGCGGACTCATCAGCAGTGCGGTTCAGGATTACCTCACCTTAGGGAAGCACTACCTGAAAGGACGTCGGGGAAAAGACGCGCTCGAAATCTACAAGAAGATCGTCCTTCATGATCCATCGAATCTCGACGCGCAGCAACGCGTCGCCGAGCTCTGTGTCCAGGAAAACCATGAGGATGAAGCGACAAAAGTGTATCTCCAGTTGGGCCGAGAGCGATCGGCGCAAGGGCGGTACGATGAGGCGAAAGACGCCTATCTCGCCGCGCTCAGGATCGATCCTGCGAACAACGAGGCGGCCCAATTCGTAGAAAGCATGAAGAAGGGTGGAACCGCATCGATTAAGGCGGTCAAACCAGGATCAACAGCACCCGTACAGAAACCATCCGAACCGGTCGATTTGCTGGCTGAGGCAGTTCGGCGCATCGACGAAAAGCAGTATGCCGGCGCGGAAGCGATCCTGAACCAAGTGCTCACACGAGAACCAGGGAATCCCCAAGTCTGTCAACTCCTGGCTCGATTGCATTTACAACGCGGGGATGTGCAAGTGGCGCTGGGGGAATATCGGTTCTTGGCCGGCGCAGCGTTGCGGGCGCATGACATTGCTCTTGCTGAATCGTTGATTCAGGAATTCTTGGCTGTTGACCCGAACTCCGTCCCCTTACTGGAACTAAACGGAGAACTGCGCGAAGACCAAGGTGATAGCGGGGGGGCCGCACAGCAGTATGCGAAGGCCATCGAACTCTTGTTGGAGCATCCCGAGCCCGGCATGGAGAGTCTGCATGAAGAGCTCTTCGAAAAGGTACGGTCGTTGTCGGGAGATGAGGCATTCGTGAATCGGCTGGCGACGAGGATGAGGGGAGGATCCACGGCAGATCAGAACGGGCCAGCTCAAAATGAGTCTGTGCCGGAAATGCCGTCGGACCTTGTATCTGCTTTAGCGGCCAATGATGACTCTTCTCCGATTCATTCCGAAGCTACTCAATCGACCAGTCCGAGTGACCAGGCTCAAGAGGACTCGAAATTCTCGCTGACCGGTGCTGCGCCAGACGACGTCGGTCCTTTTGCAGGGATCAACGAGATGCAAAAGGCAGAAGACCCAGCATTGTCGGTTTCGCACTCAACCGAGCCATCTGTCATTCAGACTGCCGTGGAATCGACTGTTCCCGACAAACTAAGCACTCTTCCCAGGCCGGCAATAACGGAACCGCCGCCTGATTACGAGGCGCACTATACGTTGGGCGTGGCGTACAAGAACATGGGATTGTATGAAGAGGCAAGAGAAGAGTTTCAGGTGTCGATGAACAGCGACTCGTTTTATCTCGATTCTGCGTTAATGACGGCAGTCTGTTTCAAAGAGGAGCGTCTTATCGCTCAAGCAATTCTAGAGCTGGAAACGGTCTCGGCTGATCCTCGTTGCCAAGGGGCCAAGGGGCAGGCCATTCGTTACGAGTTGGGCTTCCTGTATGAAGCAGAGGAACAATGGGAAAAGGCCGTGCACGCCTACCAATCCATTTCTTCGTTTCATGACGTCCCGCAGCGACTGACCGCGTTACTGGGAAGACCAGGGGGGAGGGACGACGGTTTTCGGTATGCATCGTAAAGTCCGGCCCCATTCTTCGGTCACACCTTAGTTCACTCGATTCGGCGCCGGTCTGCCTCCTAATACGGCTGCAATATTGTCCAGACAGATGAATCCCATGCGAACGCGAGTCCCGAGCGTGGCTGATCCCAGATGTGGAAGGAGGACCACATTCGGCAGCGATCTCAAACGGGCATGGACCGTCGGTTCGTGCTCGTAGACATCCAGCCCAGCACCCGCGATCGTTCTTGCCTCAAGCGCCGACACCAAGGCAGACTCGTCGATGACAGGACCTCGCGACGTATTGATCAGGTAAGCAGTCGGCTTCATCAGGGCCAGCTTGCGTCGGTCTATGAGATGCCGAGTGCTCTCGGTGAGCGGGACATGGAGCGAAAGACAATCACTCTCCGCGACTACTTCATCTAGGGAGCGCCAAACCCACGAGATGCCGGGTGGATTGCAAACACTCTCGCGGCCCGCATAGATCACCGGCATCCGAAACCCAGCCGCCCGTTGCGCGACCGCCTGTCCGATCCGTCCCATGCCGACGATGCCCAGCGTTTTCCCTGACACGTCGGCCCCCAGCATCTGTGTCGGTGTCCATCCCGGCCAGGTACCGGTTCGCACCCAGGCATCTCCCTCAACGATCCGTCGCATCAGCGCGAGCATGAGACCCCAGGTCAGGTCAGCGGTGGCATCGGTCAGCACGTCTGGTGTATTGGTAACGACGATGCCGCGCTGAGCTGCGGCGGCAAGATCGATATTGTTGTAGCCGACTGCATAGTTGGCGATGATTTTCAATCGTTTGGCCTGGGACAACAGCGAGGCATCGATACGATCCGTCAGGGTGCAGATTACCGCCTGTGCCTCGGCAAAACCATGACGCAGCTCTTCCTCCTTCGGCGGCAAATCTGTCGGTTCGGTCAGCATCCGATACTGTCCGAGGATTGAGTCCAGCACCGGTCGTGGCAACAGACGGGTCACGTATAAGGTCGGACGTTCCATGGGCGGATCCATTGTAGGAGAATTCGTAGGCGACCGACAACGACTCTGGTTCTTCGAACTGTTTGCGAGCTAAGATGTAGAACTATCCATGACGACTTCACCCAGCTTGATCTTGCCGACGAGAGCGCATGCCATCGCCCGTGATCTGCGCGCTCTGTTAGGAGCCGAGAAAGTCAAAGATGACGTGCCTACGATCACGGCCTATGCCGTGGATGCCGGCATCTATCGCGTGCTTCCACAGGCGGTTGTCCTTGTTGAATCAGAAGAGGACATCGGTGCCACCGTTGCCTACGCGGTGACAAGGGGTATTCCTCTTACGCCACGGGCAGCTGGGACCAATCTGACCGGTTCCGCCATCGGCTCAGGCATCATTCTGGATGTGTCGCGTCTCAATCGAATCCTTGAAGTGAATCAGGAAGAGAGGTGGGCTAGGGTCCAGCCAGGGATCGTCTTGGCGGAGTTGAACAAGCGACTCGGTTTGCAGGGGCTGTTGTTTGGGCCGGATCCCTCGAGCGGGGACATGTGCAAGCTGGGCGGCATGGTCGCCAATAATTCTTCGGGACCTCACACTCTTCGCTACGGGTCGGTAAAAGACAATGTCCAAAGTCTTCGGCTATGCCTCACCTCAGCAACGTGGATCGAGGCGCGCTCCTATGCCTTCGATGATCCGTCGCTGGAGCGCCTCCTGACAGCTGTGCCGGCCCTGCGTGACGTGCTTGTGATGACACAGACCCATACAGACCTTATCGCCGCGAAGCGGCCTACGGTCAGCAAAAATAGTTGCGGGTACAATCTCTTTGGACTGGCCGATGGGCTCGCACGGGGCTATTTCGACCTCCCGAAGTTATTCGTCGGCAGCGAAGGGACGCTGGGTGTGGTGAGTGAAGCCCGGCTCACCCTGGTCAACAAGCCCAAGGCTACCCTGACCGCGCTCATTCATTTCCGGAGCCTTGAAGAAGTCGGCGAGGCGGTGCCCCAGCTTCTGACGCTCCAGCCCAGTGCCTTGGAAGTCATGGATGCCAATACGCTCAACTTGATCGGACGAGGGAAGCACGGTATCCCGGCTGATGCAGCGGCGACGTTGCTGGTTGAGCTGGATGCGGATTCGCTTGAGGTGGATCTCCGCGAGCGGGCCGAAGCCATGGCCACAGTCTGCCAGCCGTACAAGCTGGCGGCGGAGCTGACGCTGGCGTTCGATGCCGAGCGTCGGGAGCAGCTCTGGAAAGCGCGGAAGGCCCTCTATCCCACTCTCTATCGATTTGATCCAAAAAAGAAACCGATCAATTTTGTCGACGACGTCGTCGTGCCGGCTGGACGCATCAGCGAGTTGATCCGATACTTGGAGGAGTACTTCGAAGGACAGCGGGTGCCGGTGGCGATCTTCGGCCATATCGGAAACGGAAATGCGCACATCGTCCCCCTGTTGGACGTAAACGATCGCTACGATTTCGAGAAGATGGTGAGCGCCTATCGGGACATCCATACGACCGTTCTGAATGGATTCGGCGGCTCGATTTGCGGCGAGCATGGCGACGGCCGTGTCCGTGCCGAGTTCGTCAGGACCATGTTCGGCGAGGCACTCTACGATCTCTTCGTACAGGTCAAGAAGGTATTCGACCCAGGGAACGTACTCAATCCCGGCATCAAGCTGAGCGAGACCCCCTTCACGGAACATATCGATTACACCAGACTCTCAAAATCTTGTGCCACCTGTGCCAAGTGCAATTCAGTCTGCCCCGTATACGATGTCTTTCAATCCGAGGACATGAGCTCACGGGGATGGTTCGAGATCGTGACCGCCAAGGATTACAGCTATCTCGATTCCAAGCGGGTGGTAGAAGCTTGTCTGAACTGCAAATCCTGCCGCACCATCTGTCCGGCCGGTGTGGACGTATCTGACCTGATTCTGCAGAAGCGGGCGGAGCATCCGAACCGGTTGGCCGGTTGGATCTTCAAACAGCAGGCACGGGGAGGAGCCTTTGAATCGTTCTTGCGGTTCCTGGGGAGCACGCAGAACATGTGGGACCGTCCCTTCTTCAGGAAGCTGTTGGAACGGATCACGACACCGATCATGAAGGCCTTGGCCCCGACGGCACGCTTGCCGCAAGACCTCCGGTTGCCGAGGCTAGCCTCACGGCAGTTGCGTGAACGGTATGCGCATTTGATTCCCGGTGCGATAGACTCCTCGGCAACCCGACCAGTAGCCTATTTCCATGGCTGCGCTGCCAACTATTTCGATGACGGCGTAGGGGATGCCGTCATCGAGGTGTTGAAGAAACATGGGGTCGAGCCGGTATTGCCACCGCAACGTTGTTCAGGGACTCCGATCCAAACCTATGGACAGGCCGACCTGGTTCGAGACGGAGCGCGATTCAATCTTCGCTCGTTGGCTCCCTATCAAACGGTCGTGACCGGTTGCGCCTCCTGCACGCTCATGCTGAAAGACTATCCCACACTTTTTTCAGAAGGGACCGAGCGACGGCAAGCCGAAGAACTGGCCAAGAAAGTCGTGCATATTTCGGAATTCGTCGCCCGCTCGCCTCAACATCCTCATATGGCCAAAGCCGATAAGACGACGAAACGCGTGACGTATCATTCATCCTGTCATCTGCGGGCGGCCGGGGTGACGAAAGAGCCACGGCAGGTGCTATCGTCATTGCCGGGGGTCAATTTCATCGAGATGCAGGATGCCGATCGTTGTGCCGGAGGCGCTGGCACCTACCTCATAAAGGACTACGCCACATCGCAGAAGATTTTCGATCGGAAAACCCGCGCGATCGCACAGGCCGGTGCGAACGTCGTGGCGACAAGTTGTCCTGCCTGCATGATCCAGCTCAAGAACGGAGTGGGAGACTCGGTACAGGTAAAACATGTCGCCCAGCTCCTGCAAGAAGCTTATCGGGCGGCAGAGCGTGAGCAGAGCTGAGGCCAATCTTGCTGATTGTGCATCGTACGGGCATGGCTCACGGTTGGAAACGAGATATTCGCTCGACTCGTTGGAGGTCCAATGGTTTCGGTACAGATTTTTGGCCAAACTCTGCGCTCGGTGGTTGAGGAGAGCGAACTTGAAATTCCAGTGACAGGCCCGACCACGGTAAAACAGCTGATTGAAGCGAATCCTGAGCAATTGGGCGTCTTGTTGCCGTACATCAAGAACCGCGAAGCCCTCATCACGATCAACAAAAAGATCGGGTCGGAAGATTCACCGGTTCATGACGGGGACGTCGTCAAGCTCTCGTTCCAATCTCGTGCCTCCTACGATGGTACAAGGGACATTCCAACGTGAGCATTCACGTTTGCTGGGCCGTTCGCCTCACAGAGAAACTTGGTACAAGGTATGGTGCCTTCCGGCATTACCTTGCATCATCCTGATTTGCTTGAGAATATATCCTTGCAGATTATGAGTCATTGGACGACAAGGCAGGGAAGTAGGCGCTGGGCCTGGTGTGTCGCTACGCTCTTAGTCGCCCTCACCGGCTGCTCGCTCGTCACCACCGCCTACCGTTACGCCGACCGAATCATCCTCTGGAAGCTCGACCAGTACTTCGACCTCAATCGTAACCAGCGTCATGATCTGGCACAACGCCTCACCCCATTACTCGACAAGCATCGGCAGGAGGCCTTGCCGCAATATGAAACGTTCCTTCGAGAGATCGGTCAGCGAGTCGAGCGGGGGCTCACGATTCCGGATGTCGACTGGGCCTATACCACCTACGATCGTCTGCGCACGGACCTCTTTGAACGTCTAGTAGCCGACAGCGGAGCCTTTCTCGCCTCGGTCGATGCCAGGCAGGTGCGCACCTTCGAAGCGGCGTTGCAGAAGGACAACACGAAAACTGCGCACCTCGTACAGATTTCCACGTCGGAACGCCTGAATAAGCAGGCCGAGGCGACCCTCGATTGGCTGAAAGACTGGCTGGGGCCCTTGACCAACGAGCAGCAGACGCAGATCCGCGAATGGAGCCTTGCACTCCCTGATGTGGAACCGATGTGGGTCGCCTACCAGCAGCAACGCCGGCAGGAGCTCGTGGCCCTCCTCCATCAGCCTCGGACTCCCGAGCAAATCGCCCGAGAACTCCGATCCATGTTCGTCTACCACGATCAGACCGCGCCCCAGTCCTATCAAGACGCGGTCCGCTACATGCGCGAAAATGCCAAGACCATGGCCCTGGCCATTGATCAACACATGACTCCCGAACAGCGCCGCCACGTCGTCACTAAACTCCAACGGCTCATCGACCAGATCCACGATCTCCAGGCGGGATAGCCTCCATCGGCCATAGGCCATACGCCATTAGCTCCTAACGACGGAGGCGTGATTTCTTAGAGAGAAACGGATATCCTTCCCGGAGAATTGTTCTAAGGAATCCAAGCTTATCGAGCCTTCTGCAGTCGATGAAAGGCGCTTGAGAATGCCGACCCCGGAGGACAAGGCACGCGAAAAGATCGATGATGCGCTGCAGAAGGCCGGTTGGCAGGTTCAGGACTACAAGAATGCAAATCTTCAGGCGGGGCGAGGAGTCGCGCTTAGAAATTTTCCCCTGGCCAGCGGGCACGGGTTTGTCGACTATCTGCTGTATCTTGGCGGGAAAGCCGCGGGAGTCGTGGAGGCAAAGAAGGAAGGATTCCCTTTAGTAGGCGTTGAAATTCAGGCCGCAAAGTACAGCCAAGGACTGCCGAAGGATCTTCCAGCTCACTTCCGACCCCTTCCGTTCCTGTATCAGAGCACCGGCATTGAAACGCGATTCACTAACGGCCTCGACCCCGAGCCGCGAAGCCGGAGGGTGTTCAACTTCCATCGTCCGGACACACTTGCCGTGATTTTGCCGCAACGAGACGGCATACCGACAGATCTGGGAGGTGCCTCGCGTGCGGCCGAGGGCATCGCTACCTTTCGCGGCAAACTGCGCGACCTTTCGCTTGCCCACCCCCTCAAGACCAAAGGCCTGTGGTCCGCACAGATCACCGCCATCACGAATCTCGAATAGTCGATGACTCAAGACCGTCCTCGGGCACTCATCCAAATGGCGACCGGCAGCGGAAAAACCTTTACAGCGATCAACTTCATCTATCGCCTCATCAAGTTTGCCGGTGCCAGGCGGGTGCTCTTCCTCGTGGATCGAGGCAATCTGGGCGATCAGACATTGAAAGAATTTCAGCAGTACGTCTCCCCCTACAACAACTTCAAGTTTACCGAGGAATTCATCGTCCAACGGCTTGCCGGCAATCAGCTCGATAAAACGGCGCGCGTCTGTATTGGAACCATCCAACGGCTCTATTCCATGTTGAAAGGCCGAGAGCTGGCCGAAGAAGACGACGAAGCATCCCTGTCAGGCCTTGAGCGACTCTTCAAAAAACCGGACCCCATCGAATACAACCCAGCTATTCCTATCGAAACCTTCGATGTGATCCTCACCGATGAATGTCATCGATCCATCTACAACCTTTGGGCGCAGGTGCTCGAATACTTCGACGCTCATCTCATTGGCCTCACGGCCACACCCAACAAACAGACCTTCGGTTTCTTCAACCAGAATCTCGTCATGGAATACAACCACGAGCAGGCCGTGGCCGATGGCGTGAACGTCAACTACGACGTGTACCGCATCCGCACCGCCATCACCCAGGCAGGATCCAAGGTCGATGCCGGTTTCTTTCTGGAAAAGCGTGACCGCGAGACCCGTGCCACGCGCTGGGAACAACTCGACGACGACTTTGCTTACAACCCCGACGACCTCAACCGCGACGTGGTCGCTCCGGATCAGATCCGTACCATCATCAAAACCTTCAAAGAGAAGGTCTTCACCGAAATCTTTCCCGGTCGCACCTGGGTGCCGAAGACCCTCATCTTTGCCAAAGACGACTCCCATGCCGAGGACATCGTGAAGATCGTGCGCGAGGAATTCGGCAAGGGGAACGACTTCGCCCAGAAGATCACCTATCGCACGACCGGCGTCGATCCCAAGTCGCTCATCCAAGCGTTCCGTAATAGCCCTAGCCCGCATTATTCACGACTCAGGCCAGAAAAAAAGCCATCGAGGCTCCGAACTGTGCTATAGGAGCGGCGACCAAGCAGCTTCTACGGACAGTGACGGAGGAACCCGATGACGACAGCGTGTAGACCGCAACTGACGTTCGAATTCCATCCCAAGCTGAAGACCGTGGCTCGCTTCGACCAGGCGCAGGCCAGTACCGATGGCGGAGTCGTCTTGCTCAAGGCGCTGGATGACCGGCTCCGACTGACCGACCAGT
>PHGD01000131.1 GCA_011090425.1 Nitrospira sp. LK70
AGCGCTCGGCCGCTGCCCGGCGTGACATCGTTCCCTCAACCACGGCGTCAATCACTCGTTCTCTCAAGTCTTGTGAATAGCCTGTCCCCATCAACCCGGCCTCCTTCCCGGTCTCACCAGGAAAGCACACCGACGCCTGAGTTGGGAATCCTTTTCTGATCCAGGCTATTCGAGGAATGCTCTAGAGGAGCTTCATTCAGTGTTCGAGGTGCAATTTGGCCGCGATGGCGATATTGGACCACCGACACCGAGACAGCTACGCGGATACGGTGCCTTCGGAAGCTTGCCAGCGATATCCACGCGGAGGATGCGGAGCGTGACTTACTCGCCCTTGCGCGAATGGTAGGTCTGGGGATCGAATGGTCCATGTGGTGGGCAAAAGTCGTACGCCCTTGGGATTTTCACCGCATGATGCGCCCTGCTGGAGTTGACAATACACAGGCGGGAAGGACAGCGGCGAACACCGCATGGCTCCGGCGTATTGCCACTTCCCTATGGTCCGCGTTACGTGGCGTAGGTCATCCATTTGTGTGGACAGTACTGACCATTTTGTACCGCGCCCTTTCAGACTTTGGCCGTAGTGTGGTCTTGCCCACTTTCTGGTTCCTTGCTTCGATAATAGCTTTCGGTGTCTGGTATGGCACGTATGCGACTCCGGTATGTTCGATGAAGGCCGCGAACGCATTGGCTATCTTTACGCTTGCCAAATCCATTCCTTTTGCCAGCTTCTCAGGGAAAGCTGTTGAAGATTCCGTGGGAATCCTATTTCCCGACAAAATCCCGCTGGCTGTGCATACAATCGGGCTGCTGAATGGCCTCGTGAGCGCAGTATTACTCTTCCTGATTGTTTTCGTGGTTCGGAACAGGTTTCGCATAGGCTGACGGTCAGCGAGATTGGGATCGGATCTTGTCCTGTGCATCCCCAAATTGTGAGTTTCCTCCAGTGTTCCAGCAGTCCTGGAAAAGAGTCTGGTTGGCCTATCGCTGTGTAAGCAGACGAGCAAACTCAGCGGCTGAAACAACAGGGACGCCGCTGTAGTGTGAGAATTCAAAATCCCGGTCGCCGGTCACGAAATACTGAGGTTTAGGGGGCGTGGCCATTAAATCAAGGAAAGGGCGGTCGTACTCATCACGGATAGGGAGTTTTGTGGAGACTGGATCGACAAATTGGGCTTGGGCGTGGACGGTGTTCAAAAAGTTCTCCAGATCGACGCCGGCTCGGGCAAAGGCGGGTTGGAGTTTGGGCCGACGGATCACCGCTTCAAGTTCCGCAAAGGTAGCCGAACTCATAATTGGAATGATGCGGCGCTGCAGGAGAGCCCGTACGATCCTCGCCGGAGGCCCCACAGCGGACAGCAGGCCTGACACCAAAATATTGGTATCAAGAACGACGCGCACGCTTGCGTCGCACCGCCTCGACTTCGGCGGTGATTTGATCGGGTGTAATTCCTAGCTCGCGCGTTGCGCGTCGGAGCTTGCCCACCATGCGGGCGAGTCGGGTACGACTGGCGGCGCGTGCCGGTGATTCTAAGATCAGGATCTCAGCCCCTCGGTATGCAACGACTGGCTTGCCCCAACCTTTGACCCACGCGGAAGGGATGACCACGTTTGATTTTGATGTGCGCTTGGGCGTTTTCACCGCACCCAGCTTTCATTCGTATTTGATGGACGGGAGTATAGCACGGTGGGATGCTTTGGTATATCGCCAGATAAGCAGGATCCCCCAACGGCGTGTCAGCAAATTTGCGTTCTTAGGCCTGCCGGCTGTGTTATAGCTGGATAGCCCCTATCACGATGGCATGTGCGACGGACCGGCCGTAGGGCACGTTGCGGCATTGCTCCCAATCGGACTCGACCCAATAATTCTGCTTTGAAATGCGCTTGAGAAAATGTTGGGTTGTGAACGGACTCTTACCGCGGTTCTGCAAATAATCGAAGTAACGGTTGTAGCCGATGGGCAGGCTGGCCACGAGTTTGCCGGACGGAGCCAGGCAGGCGGATCGCAGATGATCAATTGCCCGCAGCAGTTTGATTGGTGTCTGTGGCTGTTCGTCCCAGCCGACATGCTCCAAGGTCGAGATGCTGACAATTAGATCGTATTTGTCCTGAGGGACAAACTCGACGATATCCCTATTGATGACGCCGGAGCCGACCTCATATTTGTCGACGACCTCATGCTGAATGGGGAAATAATGAGATAAGACGTTGCCCACTTCGAGCACCCGCTTGCCTTCATATCTTAGGAGGAGTTCACGGAAGATAGGGATCTCGACTCCGCGCTCATTTTTCCAGGTTTTGTTATATGGATGGTACAAGTATTCGTACTCCAGACCATTGAACCGGAAAGTCTTGGCTCGCACCAGACGGGTCAGCGCTATCTTCATGAGACGCCAGTATCGTCTGGGGGCACTTCTCCCGGCTGTGGCCTTAGTGTAATTGTAGGTATAGGACAAGAATGGCCTGCGTCGAGGGATTACTCGAAGATAATGCGAGATCCGGGTGATTTCATTTTGAAGATCTGCAGGGCATTGTAGATACCCTTGGCTGGGTGATTCAGGATCAGGCGAGAATTGGTGATATGAGTATCAAGGAGCTCGTATTGTCCACCGCTGTAATACAGATCGCAGTCGTCGATCTGGCAGTTCTTGTAGACATGATTATCCAATGCCAATTTCGCATTGGTAAAGGTTTGCCCATCAATAATGATGTAATTCGGTTCCAATCCCATTCCGCCGGTCTCCGCGGCGCACTATAGCAAGTCTCTCCTTGAACAGCAAACCAACGTTCGGCGAAGATCTCGCGGGTCTCTCGTGCCGTTATCGATTCTCCAACCGGTTGAGGTCGAGCAGCCCCGCTCCGAGCGGGTCGATCCGGTGGTAGATCTCGTGGATTTTATCGCTGTGCGACCAGAAGTCGTGACTGGTACGGCGCACGGCAAAACGCTCGGCGAACTTTCGATAGTCTGCCTCACCCCTGAGCTTGGCTACTGCTGCGACGAACTCGGACAAATCTTGCTGCACCACACGGTAGAAGGCGTTGGGGTAGGTCCCGATCAACCCACGCGAGACCGTGAGCCCATCTTCATTCGGGAGGCGACGCGACTGCTCGTTAAAGAGGGAGGCGACGTTGCTGAATCCGTTGTCGTGCAGCAGCGTATAGATCCGGTCGGGATGCGCCTCCGTTCCCGTCCCGTTCGTGACGGTCAGCACCGCGACTTCGGGCAGCCATTGCAGCGCCCGCCCTTTGATCTGCGCCAAAGCGCGCAACTGGGTACGCAACTCCTGATCCGGCTCCCCTTGCACATCATAGGCTTCGTTGAGTGCTCCGGTGAGCCGCTGCCGCAAGAGGTCGAACAGCTCGCGTTTGGGCCTGTTCGTTCGATACGAAATGCCGCTTTCCTGCTGTACACGGATGCGAGATCCATAGACGTAGTCTTTGACAGATTGGTGAGCATCCCGGTACCAGAAGTCCCGTTCCCGCTCCCGCTCCTCGCCTGGGAGTAGCATCAAAAAGTTGAATTCCCCCTCCATCCGCAAGAAATCCATGTAGAGGCGCGTGTCAAGCTGGTGTCCGGCGAAGCTATAGACGTCGAAGCCGGCCACGAGTAGATAGTAAATCCGCTCGAACAGATCGTAGGACAGGAGCCAGGCGGTTTTTGGATCGTCGCCGACCAGGCCCTGTACCACCGAGGCGCTGTCGACGTGGCGGAACACGGTGAGGGCTGCGTTACGGTTCTGTCCTTGTCCGTTCCAGATAAAGGACAGGTCGTGCGCCTCGTTTTCGACTCTGAGGTCTTCAAGATAGGCTTGCTTGGCTTTAAGGAATTCGTCCTGCATGCGGGAGTATTTCAGCCAGGAGGTCAGGCCAAGCCGGGTCGTTCCTTCGGTGGTCGGCAGGTAGAGATGCTTGCTCGTCCTGGCCAGGAATTCCTCGTTCTTGTCCAGCACCGCGCTGTCCGGGTCCACGAAGAAGATCCAGAACCGATCATCGATGGCGGTGAGCGCGATGGTTCCGCGACAAACCGGCCCCTTGATGAACAACATGACAAAGGCAAGGGCATCGTCGAGCAGAAACCGGTAGCGTGAGCGAACCGGCAGGTCGCGAAAGGCGACAAAAGGGTTCGAGGCTACGAGGGCCTCATAGGTGGGCAGCGCTTGGACGTTGTACGGCTGGTCAAGGAACAGTTCGGTGTAGCGCTGCTTGCGTGAGGGGTTGAGCGCATAGGGGGTGTGTGCCTTGGCCAGGAGGCTGCCGCGCACCAGCTCAAGACGATAGTAGCTGCGGGGCACGCCTGGGTCGTCGTAGGGCCGACGTGTCACGATCGGGTCGATGGGCTGACCCGACGCCGTACGGGACCGCACGAGACGAAACCACTGTCGATCGGGCAACTCGTCGAAATAGAGATGCATGAGGTACAGGTGCTCGTAGAGATAGCGACTCATCAACTGCTGCTTGGGAGAATCGCCGTTCAGAAAGGCTTCCCATTCCGCGACCAGCGTGCTGGGGTAGGGTAGTGTAGGGGCTGGCTCTCGGTAGGGGGTGCCTTGAGCGACCCACTGCATCAGGATTGAGTGCTCCAGGTCAGTCAGGCCCGGCAAACCATAGGGCATCCCCCAGAGCGGGTAGCCGGCGCTAAAGGAATCAAATTCGGATTCGGTGGGACATTGCTGCTTTCGATCGAGCGACAAGTCGAACGATTCGGGGAGCAACGACTGGGACGGCAGCGGGTGGACCCGCTTGAGCGTCAGCATGCGGGCGAGCACCCCGGCGAGACGAGCTTCTTCCGGTGCCTGCGCTTGCTCTTGTATGACAGGAAAAAACTGCTTCTTCCGCCAGGCTGCGACCGAATGGGCATCGTCGAAGAGCCTGGTCTGTTCGGCTGTGCGAAGTCTGGTGATGTCGTAGATGGGCTTTTTGTGTGCGCCTCGTAGGATGCCCTCATAGGCGGTCAGGTTCAGTTGACAAGGCGCGTCATAGCAGCCATGGCAGACGGCACAGCGGCGTTCGAAGATCGGCTGCACGTCCTGCCAATAGTCGACGGCTGCGCTGCCGGCCGTCGTGGGAGGAGGAGTGGCCGGTTTGCCCGCCTGTATCGGTCCTGATGGCGTAGGCCCTGTGCATCCGGTCAGACTCCACATAAAAAGGCTCAGAAATAGCCAGCCGGCTGTGGCGAGGCAAGGAGGCCGGATCACCGAGAACTCCGTCCCGTCCTCGACATGACCTCTGTGTCCCATTGCTGCTCTCCCCTCCGTTCTGCAGTTGACCAGAAACTGTAACATAACGCTGCGGGAAATAGCGGAGCCCTGGCGCTGGTCCCCTGTCGGGACAACGCTTCATTAGGGCAGAAAACTTCTTCGACCCTCTGTTCCCGCTGACGAAGCGGAAGCCTACGTATTCGGAGGCAGGATTCGGAGTGGGCTGTGCACCCTTCTCCAATTTATATAAGTGTCGTGCTCTCACCGAGAGGAGTTGCTGAGGCACATAACAAATCGAAAGAATTCTAATTCGGGACAATCCGAGACACGGTGCCACTCCGAGGCACGGTACCACTCTGGGTCAGAATATAGAGCTCGCCCGAGCCATCCTGGCCGAAACTGGTGATGGAAGAAGCAGCCAGCAGAGGCCACTCTGTTTGTTCAAGAGCCGAGCCGTTATTGAAGCGGAAGCTGCGGACAAACTTGGCGCAAAAATCAGCATAGAAATAGGTGCCTTGGACCGCTGGTATTGCTTGGCCTCGATAGACGTAACCGCCGGTAACGGAGCAAGCTCCGTTGTCGTGTGTGTACTCAACCGTCGGCAACGTGAGTGTTCCATTATTGCAGTTGGTGCTCGGATTAAAACAGGCGGAACCTTCCATAAGTCGCCAACCGTAATTGAGTCCCCTCCCGGCGTTGGGACCCGCCGACACATTGATTTCTTCTCGGGCATCCTGGCCGACATCGCCGATATAGAGGTCGTCTCCATCGAACGAAAAGCGCCAGGGATTCCGGAGTCCATAGCTCCAAATCAACTGATTACCTCCGCTGAGGACAAATGGGTTTATTGTTCCGCTAGTGCAGGCTGTTCCGGTGGTCGGATCGATCCGGAGAATTTTCCCCAGTCGGCTTCCGAGGGTCTGGGCGTTATTGTTCGGATCCCCAGAACCTCCGCCGTCTCCAACTCCTGCGTAGAGACAACCATCCGGTCCGAACGCCAACATGCCTCCGTTATGGTTATCAAAGGTTGGATGGGGAATGGAGACCAAGGTGACCTGCGATGCAGGAGCAGCGACGTTGGGGTCTGTTGGCGACACTAGGAGCCGAGCGATCGTGATTGCGCCGTTGGCGTCCGTAAAATAGATATAGAACCGACCGTTGGTATTATAGTTTTGGTCAAAGGCCGCTCCCAGCAAGCCTTGTTCTTCTCCACTCGTGATGCCCGTCACGGTCAGAAATGTCGAGAGCACTCTTCCGGTTGCCCGATCAAGTACTTTAACGGTGCCTCCCTGTTCCAGAACAAAGAGACGATTCGCATCACCAGGGGGCGCTGTTAGGAATACCGGAGCGGTAAGGTTCTTTGCGATGGTTTGGAGCTTCAGAGTGGTTGAGGTCGGAACGTTGTTGGGAGCGTTGTCCTGGCTGTCACCGTTTCCTCCACAAGCAGTAAGGCCGGTACAACACAGATATAGTGTGGTCCGGAGGATAAACGGTCTCATTGGGTAAGCCCTTGTCTTGCTTGGGAAATGTTCCGCATCCTATCACTTCTTGTGGTAGCAAATCCGTAGTCCTCATTTGAAGAGGACAGACTTATCTCAGGAATGGCACCAGACCAGCCTGGTCCATGGGCTTAGCTGGGGCTGGTGTTTTCTAGAAGGGAAGCCTTTTGTCTTGATCCGCTCAGAGCGACTCTATAGAATGGCGCAGCTTTTCGGGTGGTTAGCTTCTTATCCGATTCCGCCCGCCTTGGGTTTGCCCACTCGCGCATGTACTTTGGATGGGTTGAAGCCACGGAGAGCCGTGTGACATAAGGAGTCCGTTTAACCAGCAGGAGGATTTCCCGTGAGTGACTCAGCGATTGTAACGTTTGCTCTCATAGCGGCCGTGGCTGGCATTGCCTATGGGCTGTACCTCGCGATGTGGGTGTTCAGGCTCGATGCCGGCAATGCCAAGATGCAGGAAATCGCAAAGGCCATTCAAGAAGGGGCCGGAGCCTATATGAATCGACAGTACAAGACCGTCGGTTATGTCGCCGCGGGCCTGTTCGTCATTCTGGCGGCGGCTGGAGCCCTGTCGGATAAATTTGGTCTGATCACTGCGGTCGGATTCTTGGTTGGAGCCGGTGCCTCGGCCATCGCCGGCTACGTGGGCATGATCATTGCGGTTCGCGCCAATGTGCGGACGGCTCAAGCTGCACATGACGGCATGAATGCCGCCTTGGTCGTTGCCTTCCGCGGTGGAGCTGTAACAGGCTTGCTGCTGATCGGGCTCGGACTTCTTGCCATTACTGGGTTCTACACCATTGCAGTATCAATGGCCGGACAGGAAAAAGCCATTCACGCGTTGCTCAGCCTTGGATTTGGTGGCAGTCTGATTTCCGTCTTTGCACGCGTCGGTGGCGGTATTTATACGAAGGCGGCGGACGTCGGTGCCGACTTGGTCGGCAAAGTAGAAGCGGGGATTCCCGAAGATGACCCGAGAAATCCCGCCGTGATCGCAGATAACGTGGGTGACAATGTGGGCGATTGCGCCGGCATGGCAGCAGACCTCTTTGAAACCTATGCCGTGACGACCGTAGCAGCCATGGTATTGGCCTTTACGATGTTCAAGGGAGCGACAGCCCCGATTCTGTATCCATTGGCCTTGGGTGGTATCACCATCTTTGCCACGATCGTCGGTATTCTCTATGTCAAGGTTGGTCCGGACGGGGAAATCATGCCGGCGCTGTACAAAGGGTTGTTTGTAGCTGGTGGCATCGCAGCTGCGGCATTTTTGCCGTTCACCTTCATGATCATGGGTGGAGTAGGCGGTGTCAGCGGATTCAGCTACTACATCGCAGCACTGCTGGGTTTAGCCGTGACATTAGCGCTTGTGTTTATCACGGATTATTACACGTCCAAGAGTTATGAGCCGGTGAAGTACATCGCCAAGGCGAGCGAAACGGGCCATGCGACAAATATTATCGCCGGTCTGGCGGTCGGCATGCAGGCGACAGCGGCTCCTGTCATGGTGATTGCAGCGGCAATTCTCGGCAGTTATTGGATTTGCGGGGGATCGGAATCCAGTGGGCTTTACGGCGTTGCCGTCGCAGCGGTGTCCATGCTCTCGATGGCAGGGATTGTCGTTGCGATCGATGCCTTCGGCCCAATCACTGATAATGCCGGTGGCATCGCCGAAATGTCGCACCTTGGTAAGGAAGTCAGGGATATCACTGATCCATTGGATGCGGTCGGTAATACGACTAAGGCGGTCACAAAGGGCTATGCGATCGGGTCCGCTGGTTTGGCGGCGGTCGTGTTGTTCGCGGAATATTCCCGCGAGGTTGCAGCACGCAATCCCTCACTGGCCGCATTTGATCTTTCCAATCCTAAAGTTTTGGTGGGGCTGTTTCTCGGTGGCATGTTGCCGTTTATTTTCGGCGCACTCTGCATGAAAGCGGTCGGTCAAGCCGGTGGTTTGATCGTCGAAGAAGTCCGGCGTCAATTTCGGACGATCAAGGGCATTATGGAGGGAACCGGTAAGCCGGAATATGGAACTTGCGTGGATATCGTGACGCAGGCGGCAATCCAGAAGATGATGATCCCAGGATTGATTCCGGTCGTGTCGCCCCTCTTGATCGGAGTGATCCTTGGCCCTCAGGCGCTGGGAGGGGTGCTCGTGGGTAGCATCGTGACCGGTTTGTTCGTCGCGATTTCCATGACGAGCGGTGGCGGCGCCTGGGACAACGCCAAGAAGTTTATCGAAGAGCAGGGCAAGAAGGGGAGCGAGACACACAAGGCGGCGGTCACCGGTGATACGGTCGGTGATCCATACAAGGACACAGCTGGTCCTGCCGTGAATCCGATGATCAAGGTGATTAATATCGTGGCGTTGCTGCGTTGCTTATTATCTCGCTCATTGTGTAGGGTGGCATCTCTCGTATCTCGCGAAGCGTTGGTCGAGCCATCATGAGGAGGGTGGCTCACGCTTTCTGCATGATCAAACAGTCTTTCTCTTCTGTCGGTTTCTGAAACCATGAGACGGCTCTTCTTCTCGACGAGAGTCTCCTCATGGTTTTTACGTTAGCTTGACGGTTTTGCGAATGCTGGAGTAAGGTTAATTAAACCTGTCCTTGTTTACCGGGAGGTGCTCGGATGGAAAAACAAGAGCGAAAACAGGAGCCCAGACGAGAGCCGCAAGGTAAGGAAGAAGTCAAGGCGAATCCCAAGGTGGTCGAAGCCGGCAAGAAGATCAAGGAAGACATCGATAAGCTGGTCGATGAAATTGATGATGTCCTTGAAAAGAACGCCGAAGAATTTGTGAAGAACTACGTTCAGAAAGGAGGAGAATAACACCGGTTCCAACTCCCCACTCCCGCTCGATTCGTCCTGCTCCTTCTACAAGGCCATCGGTTTGACAAAGCAGAAGCGAGTTATTACAGTCTGCCTCGTTTCTCTGTGATTCGTGGTGTGAATTGTGATACGGCCCAGCCTCTTAAGGAGACGAGGATGAAGTCTAAGCTGTGGGTCGTTCGTCAGGTCGATCCCATTCAACGGGGTTTTTTATCACAAGCCTTGTCCATCTCATCGGTGACTGCCTCGTTGTTGCTCAATCGGGGTGTCACGAGTGTAGACCAGGCGACAGCCTGGATGTCTCATCTCCGAACTCATGATCCTTTCTTGATTCCCGATATGGAACGGGCTGTTGACCGTCTGTATCAGGCCATGCAACGGCGCGAGGTCGTCTGTTTTTATGGCGATTACGATGTGGACGGCATGTCGGCGACGAGTATTTATCTTTCATTTTTCCGTGGACTCGGTGCCGAAGTCCGAGCCTATGTTCCTCATCGTCTGCGTGAGGGGTATGGACTCAATGAGAACGCCGTTCGGAGCTTGGCGAAGGAGGGTGTCTCTCTCTTGGTGACGTCCGATTGCGGGACGACGTCGCATCGTGAGATCAATCTTGCCAATCAATTGGGAATCGATGTTGTCGTGACCGACCACCATCAAAGCGACATGGAAATGCCGCCGGCTTTAGCGGTGATGAATCCATATCGGCCAGAAGCGCGGTATCCCTTTCGGGGGCTCTGTTCAGGTGGGCTGGCGTACAAGGTTGCTCAGGCCTATGACAGAAAGTACGGTTCCGGTTCGGTGCCGCTGGAGTCGCTCTTGGATTTGGTTGCGCTTGCGACGATCGCCGACGTGGTTCCGCTGCAAGATGAAAATCGACTATTCGTTCGAAAAGGTCTCGCTCAAATTTCACGAGGGGCGCGCTGCGGCATACGAGCCCTAAAGCATGTCGCCGGTATTAGTCGTGAGTGTACGGCGGAAACCATCGCGTTTAAACTTGCGCCTCGACTTAATGCAGCGGGTCGATTAGACGAGGCTATCAAAGGAGTCAAGCTTCTGACGACGGAATCTGAACGGGAAGCCGAGGAGTTGGCTGAAGATTTGGAACAGTTGAATCGAGCCCGGCGTGATCTCGAGGCCGGGATCCTGCAGGAAGCGTTAGCGCAGGTGGAAGCACGCGAATGGCCGGGCGGCATCGTACTGTATGCACGAGGGTGGCATCTCGGGGTCGTCGGTATCGTGGCTGCCCGTATCATGGAGCGGTTCCATCGCCCGACGATCGTCATCGCTGTGAATGAACAGGGTATCGGAAAAGGGTCCGCTCGGACCCTGCCCGGGTTCGATTTGTATCAGGCTTTAGCGGCCTGTCGAGACCTGCTCATGGCATTCGGTGGCCATCCCAGCGCGGCCGGGATTACGATTCAGGAAGCCCGATTACCAGAATTTG
>PHGD01000201.1 GCA_011090425.1 Nitrospira sp. LK70
AAAATCTGCGACGAGTTAGCGGCGACCAGGCCGACCGCCGTGAATCTGTTCTGGGCGATCGAGCGGATGAGAAAAAAACTAGAGTCCTTACGAGATCAGCCGGTCTCAGCGATCAAGCAGGCTCTCATAATGGAATCCCAAGTGATACTTGAGGAAGATGTTACTCTTTGTAAAACCATGGGACGTCATGGCGCAGAGTTGATCGAGGACGGACAAACAGTCTTAACACACTGTAATGCCGGTTCACTCGCAACGGCAGGGTATGGAACGGCACTCGGAGTGATCCGTGCTGTATGGGAACAGGGCAAGAAAATCAAGGTGATTGCAGATGAAACGCGTCCTGTGCTTCAAGGGGCTCGTCTCACTGCCTGGGAGCTCATGCAGGATCAGATACCGGTCACGCTCATTACGGATAACATGGCCGGTACGCTCATGAGGCAAGGCTCTGTGTCGTCGGCGCCGATCGGATCGCAGCGAACGGGGATGTGGCCAATAAGATCGGGACCTATTCCGTGGCGGTCTTGGCGAGAGCCCACAACATTCCCTTTTATGTTGCGGCCCCCTATTCGACCATCGACCTGAAAACGAAATCCGGAGCAGACATTCCAATTGAACAACGGAATCCATCAGAGGTGACGACCATCCACGGCAGCCATCCGATCGCGCCAAAGGACGTGCCGGTCTACAACCCAGCTTTTGACGTGACCCCGGCGGAACTCATTACAGCCATCATCACCGAGCGCGGCATCTTCAAACCTGATGAGCTCGCGTCACAGTTTCGAGGAAAGTGACCATCTACAGGAAGAGGAGACATCACTGACGGTCCGACCTCCGCTACGAGGAACTCTGTTGCTCAAGCAGATCTCGCTACCGCCACCGCTGCAACTGCACCGGGATATCGTGGCGCTGCTGTTGGAAGAACGTCAAGGCAAGCGGTGATCGCATCATCCTAAAAACGACAGTCCACGTGTCAGGTTGGCGAAGTTTCTGAGATCGGCAAGGCCAGCGGGTCTGCAGGTGGGAGCAGAAAACGGGCGAACGCGCGGGCAAGAATTGCCCGCAGGCGATCGGCCTCAGTCCACTGCTCCGCAGTGGCTTTGAGGGTCCGCAGAAAGCCCATCAAGCTGGTGAGCACCGCTTGGATGGCGGAGTGCTTGGCCTGCAGGCTTGTGATGGTGAGGCGGGTTTGGCCGGCGTGGTGGGTGTGCGTGGCGACACCATGCAACAAGAGCGGTCGACTGGAGATTGCCTCGAAGTGCTTGTGTGGCTGGGCGAGCCGCACGAACAGCGTCCACCAATTGTAGACCAACGCCACCCATTCGTGCCATGAGCCGACAGCGCGCCAAATCCTGCGTGGTGAAGCCGCCCCACCCCCATTGATTCTTCAACTCGTCGAAGGTGTTTTCGGCATCGGCCCGATCGCGATAGAGCTGGGCGAGAGCGAGAATCTCGTATGCGGTTGAGGTGACCAGCACCGTGTACTCATAGCGTTTTGTGGGCACATCGTTCTCTATGAAGTCGAACCGCTCTCGATCGGCATCCGTCCCGGTCCTGAGCAGCTCGCCTGTGAGGGGACGGCGCAACACGACCACGCGGCGCGCTCGACTCCACCCTGACAGCCGCAACGTCTCTTCGATCCCTTCGCAACCGTGGCCGGCATCTTCCCACGCGGTGGAGCGAAAGAGTGTCTGGATGAGGGCCGTCACATTCTTTTGTGAGGGCGTGTAAGATTAACTGTGTAACTGGTTATCATGCCTCTTCTAGAGAGGATGGAGGGTTTGATGACCAAGCACGACACAAAAACGGATGCGTTGTTGGATGACTTGTTACAAGACTGTGAGTCTCCGGAAGAGATTCTTGGCGAACATGGATTACTGAAAGGCCTCACGAAACGGTTGGTGGAACGATCCCTGGCTGCTGAATTGACCACCCATCTTGGGTATGCGCCTCATGCCCGCCTGCCTTCGAAATCAGATAATGCTCGGAATGGCAGTACTCCAAAGACGGTACAGACCGAGCAAGGCCCGATTGACTTGGCGGTGCCGCGCGATCTTTGAGCCGACCGTGGTCAAGAAACGGCAGCGGCGGCGTGAGGGGGTTGATGACAACGTGCTGGCATAGGCTCATCACGCGGGAACTTCAAGGCCACCTCGAAGAATTATATGGGACGGAGGTGTCGCCGACACTCATCTCCACCATTACCGATGCGGGCTGAGAGGATGGGCGCCTCTGGCAGAGTCGTCCACTGGAAACGGTCTATCCGATTCTCTATTTCGATTGTCTCTTTGTGAAATCGCAGCATGACGGAGCCGTCAAACCCAAAGCGGTCTCTGTGGCGCTGGGCGTCACCTGAGCGGGGGAAAAAGAACTCTTAGGCCTCTGGGTCAGTGAGACCGAAGGCGCCAAATTCTGGTGAGCGGTCTTTACGGATCTCCAGCAACGAGGGGGCACAGATTGCTTCGTGGCCTGTGTCGATGGGCTGACGGGGTTGCCCGAGGCCTTGGAGACGATCTTCCCGCGTACCCAGGTGCAGCTCTGCATTGTGCATAAAGTCCGACAATCCTTGCGGTATGTGGTGTGGCGGGAGCGGCGTGCCGTGGCCAGAGATCTGCGGGCCATTTATGGCGCGCCGACGGTCACGGAAGCCGAAGCGGCCTTGGACCGCGTTGCCCTGACGTGGGATGCGCACTATCCCACAATCAGCACGAGTTGGCGGCGAGACTGGACGCGGCTCACGGTCTTTTTTGACGATCC
>PHGD01000031.1 GCA_011090425.1 Nitrospira sp. LK70
AAGGATCGGCTGTCGGCACAAGCAACATCTCTGTCAGGCGGCCAGCAGCAACGTCTCTGTCTGGCCCGCGCCCTCGCAACGGATCCGGAGTTGCTACTCCTGGATGAGCCGACGTCGGCGCTCGACCCGATTGCCACGACCAACATTGAGGAACTGTTGCTCGATTTGAAGCAGCGCGTGACGATCCTGATCGTCACGCACAACATGCAGCAAGCGGCGCGGGTGTCCGATTGGACGGCCTTCATGTATCTTGGTGAACTAGTCGAATTTGGCCTCACGAAGCAGCTCTTCACGAATCCTTCAAAGAAGCAGACGGAGGACTATATCACCGGACGGTTCGGGTGACCTATGGTTCAACAGCGACATTTCGACGAGGAGCTTGCGGAGCTCAAGACGAAGCTGACGCGGATGGCCGGTCTTGCGGAAGACCAGATCGATAAGGCATTGACTTCTCTGGTCACCCGCGATTCGGCGTTGGCCTGCCGTGTGATCGACCGGGACCACAAGGTGAATGCGCTGGATGTGGAGATCGAGGAAACCTGCATCGAATTGCTGGCGCTCCACCAACCAGCCGCGCGCGACCTACGCTTGGTGACGACGGCCATGAAACTGTCCACTGAGCTCGAGCGCATCAGCGATCTGGCGGAGAGTATCTGTGAACGAGCGATCGAGTTGAATGAAGTGCCGCAGCTCAAGCCCTACATCGATATCCCAAGGATGGGGCACCTTGCGCGGGTGATGGTGAAGGAAAGCATCGACGCCTTTGTCAAGGAGGATGCCAAGCTGGCCAGGAAAGTGGTCATGGATGATGACTTCGTCGATGATCTCATGGAACAGTTGTTTCGAGAGTTGCTCTCCTTCATGGTGGAGAACCCACAAACGATTTCCCGTGCCATCCGCTTGAGCTTTATCGCCAAATCTCTCGAGCGAGTAGCCGATCATGCCACCAATATCGCCGAGCTCGTGGTCTACCTGGTTGAAGGCAAAATCATCCGACATACATCACCACCGGTCCCGTCATAACGCCAAAATTTTTTCCTATCCATGGCGCACCAGAGACCGAAGCTTGAATGCCCGTTTGTTTGAAATGACCCTTTCCCTGTGCTAGCATCCCCCGCATGGGTGCCACCACGAGGGCTAAGCGGAGAGAAGCCCGCCACGCCCCATCCCCCTCTTCTCATATACAGCGCGAAGTGATCGGCGTGATCTTGATCGCGTTGGGCTTGCTCATGCTCTTGAGCCTTCTGTCATTTGTGCCTGGGGAGGCGAAGATTGTGGCGGCCGGTGCGCCGGACGCCCACCCTCCTCGAAATCTCATCGGTTCATTCGGAGCTCTCTTGGCCGGAGCTTTTTTTTATGGACTCGGCGGAGCGGCCTATCTCTTTCCCCTGCTGCTGGGTCGGTTGGGATTTCGCTGCTTCTCCCAGGCACCCGTGAGCCTCAGACTACGGACGGCCGCCAGTTCCCTAGCCGCAGTATTGTTCTTAGGTGCTTTCCTGCATCTTGAAACAACAGGGGTTCCGACTCTGACCAGCGGAATGATTTCCCGGGGGATGGCCGGTGGTCTCGTCGGTCAGACCATCGCTGAGGGGCTCCGTGCCGTCTTTGCCGGAACCGGGGCCCATATCCTGATTATTACCGGATTTCTTGTATCCCTGCTTCTGACAACGCCACTGTCGCTGGCCGAAGCGGTGCGTCGGATGCCGGAACGTTGGGCCGTTCTCCGTGAGGGCTTGTCCGCGTTGATACCTGAGCGATCAATCGCGGTCCAGAAGGAGTCCGTCAATCGACGGTCACGGGCGAAGTCTTCCAGGCCAACCGCCGTCACCCAGGAAGCAGAGTCGGCCGCTGAAAGGATCGAAGGGGCAGAACCGAGCCCACCTCCATCTTCGCCAGGTCCGGTCATCCAGCCATTCCCTGTGATAGCCGCCGCAGTGGACGGGGAAACGACCGAGCCGGAAGTGCTTGATCCACCGGCTGAGCCTGCCGATTATCAGCTGCCTGACCCTGAGATTCTGTTAAGCGATCCTTCCGGACCGATGGATCGGATGTCGGATGAAGAACTACGAGCGCAGTCCGAGGTCTTGTCACGAGCATTGATGAGTTTCGGTATCGAGGGCATTGTGACGGAAGTAAGGCCCGGTGGTGGCCCGCATTGTGAATCTGGCTGATGACCTTGCGTTGGCTCTCAAAGCGACGAGTCTACGCATTGTTGCGCCGTTGCCGGGGAAATCAGTGGTCGGGATCGAAGTACCGAACCGGTCTCGCGAGACGGTGTCGCTGAAGGAAGTCGTCATGAGCGATGCCTTTCGTCGTGCAAGGTCGAGGCTGACATTGGCGTTGGGCAAGGACATCTTCGGCGCCCCGATGACAGCCGACCTGAAGACGATGCCGCATCTCTTGGTAGCCGGCGCCACCGGCGCCGGGAAGAGTGTCAGTTTGAACACGATGTTGCTCAGCATTCTCTTTTCGGCCAAGCCCAGTGAAGTGAAACTCCTCCTTATTGATCCAAAGATGCTCGAGTTTCAATCGTACGAGGGAATTCCCCATCTATTGCGCCCGGTGATTACCGAGCCCAAATCCGCCGCGAGAGGGTTGGGTTGGGTCGTCGCTGAAATGGAACGGCGGTACAAATTGCTGGCAGAGGCTGGTGTGCGGAATGTCGATGCGTACAATCGCAGGGTCGCCGGTTTGCATGAGGCGCTTGCCGGAAATGGCCTAGCAGGCGTTGAGCAGACGGAGCTCCCGATGCAGTTTCTCTCAGAAGAAGAGCGCCTCTCTGCCGGTGAAACCTCGATTGCCGAGGGTGAGCGGGGTTGCATGCAGCCAAAACCGACGCCGCCGGAGCCGCTGCCTTTTATCATCGTCATGATCGACGAGCTGGCAGATCTGATGATGGTCGCTCCGAAAGATGTTGAAGATAAGATCGCCAGGCTCGCGCAGATGGCACGGGCTTCCGGCATTCATCTGGTGCTGGCAACTCAACGCCCGTCCGTCGACGTGCTGACAGGTTTAATCAAAGCGAATTTCCCCGCAAGGATCGCGTTTCAAGTCTCTTCGAAGACCGACTCGCGCACCATTCTCGATGCAAATGGAGCAGAAGCTCTACTCGGTCGAGGTGATATGCTGTACCTGGCCTCCGGCACCGGCCGCCTCGCTCGTCTGCATGGGTGTTTTGTGTCGGACGACGATGTCCGTTCAGTTGTCGAGTTTGTGAAGAAGCAAGCGCTCCCGATCTACAATCATGAGCTGCAATCTCTAAAGTCAGAAGAAGCGGCAGAGGAGGAGGCCAAAGACGAGGTGTATGAACAGGCCAAGGATCTGGTCCTGTCAACCGGACAGGCTTCGGCCTCGTTGATTCAGCGTCGACTGAGGGTCGGCTATCCTCGTGCAGCCCGTATGATTGAACAAATGGAGACGGAGGGTATCGTAGGGGCAGCGGGTCGCGATGGGCGTCGGGAGGTGCTTGGTCGGCGCGGTCCGGTGGGAGCGGCGGAAGCAGCGGAGGCATGATGCGTTGGTGGCTTACAGCTTCATTGAGTGTCGTGCTCGTCTTGCCGGCCTGGGCGGCAGACGGGCCGATCGATGAAAAGGCGTTGCAGGAAGTTCGCGAAGTCGTCAAACAACTGCAGGCGCGGTACGAAAAGACGCAAGATCTGCAGGCCGACTTTTCTCAGAAGACGAAGATTGAGGGATTTGAGCGGCCCGTGACGTCAGCCGGCAAGGTGTATATCAAAAAGCCAGGCCGTTTACGGTGGGACTATTTGGATCCGGCGACTGAACAAATCTATGTGAACCAGGAAGATGTGAAGGTATACGTCCCAGAACATAAGCAGGTTCTGGTCGGAAAATTGACTCAGATGGCTGCCTCGAAAGCGCCTTTGGAACTGTTGCAGGGAGCGGCCAAACTGGATGAGTCGTTTGACGTTGAACCCACCATTGGGAAAAGCAGGGGAGCTGGTGGGATGCCCCTTATCACGCTGATTCCCAAAGCCAAGGATCAGGAATCCACCCAGAATCTTCAGAAGATCATCGTCGAGGTCTTTCCCAAAACCTATTTTATTCGCACGGTGTCACTCCATGAGATCAGCGGCAACGTCGCCATCTTTGAATTTGCGAATTTGAAACCAAACCTAGGATTAGGTAATGAGGTGTTCGACTTTAAGACCCCGTCGGATGTGGAAGTCGTCAGGGCTCCGGTGTTGAACGGGCCCTAGTCGTCGACGAGCGCCTCCCATGTCACTGGCCAAGCGCCAATACCGCACGATAGGTGCCTGGTGAATGACGGTTGAAATCTGGACTCAAGGAGTGGGGTGAGACATGACAGTGGAAACCGGAACCGTGGTCGAAGCCATCGATCAAGCGGTGGCAAGATTGGATTTCGAACGGCTTCACCAGGACTATTGGGAGCAAAACGAGTTTCTGGTAATCAAACAATTCCTGCCCCGTGCCTTCGTCGAGGAGCTGTTCGTCCCTCAGGCTCAGGGGGTGAAAGCAGAACTCAATCGAAACTACATTCCCGGGCATAAGAAAGGTGGGAGCGTCAGCTATTATACCGTGCAGGAGAAAGCTCCTCGCTTTCTTGATCTCTATCGATCTGAATCATTCAGGGAATTCTTGAACCGGCTCGTGGGAGCGAAGCTGATGTTCTGTCCGGACAACGATCCTCATTCCTGCGCCCTCTACTACTACACTGAACCGGGCGACCACATTGGGTTCCACTACGATACCTCATACTATAAGGGCGCTCGGTACACCATCTTGATGGGGCTTGTCGATCGGTCAACTCAATGCAAGTTGGTGTGTGAGCTCTTCAAAGACCATCCCACCAAACAGCCGCGCCATCTCGAGCTGATCACTGAACCCGGTGATATGGTGATTTTCAACGGAGACAAACTTTGGCATGCGGTCACCCCGCTCGGAGAGGGTGAAGAGCGGATCGCACTGACGATGGAGTATGTCACCAATGCGGAGATGGGCACAGTCAAGCGGCTCTATTCGAACCTCAAAGATTCCTTCGGGTATTTCGGATTCGCCACGGTCTTCAAGCGGGCGCTTGGCTTGAACCGATCGAAGTGATGACCATTCGCTCCTAGTTTTATCGCCGGTCCTGATTAAACTCACCGTTTAAGACGAAGCCGAGCAACTGGCGCGGCGAAGGATCCCACATAACTCTCGTCGTTCCCACGGTTTGGTCAAGCGCCTGTTTCGTTTGAGATGACGGCTCGTTATGATGTCTGGTCCGAAACGCGACGTGGGATTATTGATGCAGATGCTTCATGGCTGCCGCGCAGAGGACGATGAAAAAACCCATCCAGAGGGCGGCCCGTTGGAAGGGAATGGCCTCATAAGGTTCCCCCTCATCGGCTTCATCATCTGACTTGAATATGACGGTGTAGAGGAACAATGTGACGAGACCCAACACGAGAAGGAGTTTAATCATGAAGATCATGAGGTACTTGGAGTGGTGCTGCACCCCGTTGCCTGATTGTGAAATCATGACCTGATTGACGTAATGCAGGTTTACACCACCGGTGAACAGCAGGACGACTAACAGAAGGCCGGCCACCTTTTTGTAGTACTGATAAAAAATGTCCGTGATGGGTTTGATCTGATCCCTTGGAACGGCTTTTTGCAACCCGGGTGTCACCGCCATGACGAGAAATGCCAATCCACCGATCCAAATGATCGCCGAGAGTAGATGAAACCAGTGGTTAACGATCGGGATCAGGATGTTGAGATCGGTGGTGATACTTTGAAGGGCGTCCATGTCCGAGGCCTCGTTAAGCGTGAATCGTTATCCGTGAAAAGCTAAGGAGACTGACGAACAGCATGATTTCATGCGATTAACGAATAGCGATTACCGGTTAACGTTCAAATTTAAAGACAGGCGCATCGTTGCCGAATCGCTTCTTGCGCAGTTCCTCCATCAATTCAACGGTAATGAGGGGAACATTGTTCTCACGGGCGTGCTTCTCCACACCTTTTTTGACCATGGCACGGAGGAAGTAGGGGATCCGGCTCAATCTCAGCGCAGAAGCTTCGTCCCATATGACGTCGGTTTCTTCAGAGACATTAAACGCCACTTTGATTTTCTCGCCGCCTTTCGGCTCGTAGAGGCACCACTGATCTTCATCAAGCCAGTCACCGTGGTCTACATAGGGACGGGCTCGACAGCCGCCGCAGATGTCGCTGTACTCGCAGTCGCCGCACTTCCCCTTGAGCTGAGGATACCGGAATGAATTGAAGACATCCGAGCGTTCCCAGAGATCGACGAAACTGTGGGAACGTATATTTCCGGCGGACAGCGGCATATAGGGACAGGGAGTCAGTTCGCCGTTAGGCGTTACGCGGGCATAGTTCGTACCGGCCAGGCATCCGCCTCCCATGTAGCCGGTCGCTTTCGTGATCGGGGAGTTGGGATCCCTCTCATAAGCCAACCGTTTGAAGTGCGGAGCGCAGCGGGCCCTGACCAACATGCCGTTATAATTATCCTGGCATTCGACGAGGTACCCAAGCACCTCTTCATATTGAGCGGGGGTGATATCCGTCAACTCTTCCCCCCGTCCGGTGCAAACCATGAAGAAGACATTCAATACACGGGCTCCCAGTTGGTGTGCCCAGGCGACGACCTCAGGCAGTTCCTTGTAGTTCATCGGCTGGGCACTGAAATGCACCTGAAATTGCAGGCCATTCCGCTTGCTGGCTTCAATGCCGGCGACTGCCGCTTCCCAGGCCCCCGGCACTCCGCGAAAGGCGTCGTGCTTGGCAGACTCCAAGGAATCAATACTGATGCCCACGCCCATCACACCGATCTCGACAAGAGTCTTGGCCAATCGATCATCGATCAGCATCCCATTTGTTCCGAAGACCACCATAAAGCCGAGTTTGACCGCGTATCGAGCAATGTCGAGGATGTCAGGTCGCACCAGTGGTTCGCCGCCTGTGATGACGAGGAGACAGCCCTTATTCACTTCGGCGATCTGCTCGATCAGTCGGTAGCATTCTTCGGTACTCAGCTCATCGTCCCCACCGGCTGCTTTGGTCGTCGCATCGAGATAACAGTGATCGCATTTGAGGTTGCAACGTTTGGTCAGGTTCAGCGCAACGAGGTAGGGCTTGAAGTCGTCAACCGTCCGACCGTCGAGCGGCCGGTCCACTTTTGGGGTGGAGGCGAAGAACTGGGTCATTTGTTGCTGCAAGGACCCCAGGGTCCCGGAAGGGCCGTTGAAGATGGGAAGAGATTTACCCATGAGAGTTTTGAATGATGAGGGTTTAGGGCGTAATTCTGGCTCTAGGAGAGCGGCTGCAACTCACAACTCAAGACTTACGTCGAAGACTTGCCGGTGAGGTCGGCGATCATGTCCTTGAGATTCCCAGTCTTCATAGCTTCCGCCATGTATCCCTTCGCCTGTTCGATGCCTTCATTCGCGACTTCGAGCGTGATCAAGGTCGCTCCCATTTTCTCGGCATGCTTGAGAATGAGCGCTCTTGTGCAATCGCGCATGAAGCCTTCGGGAGCCCGATCCAATCTGGCCTGCGCGTCGCTGGTCCAGGTGTACGGTGAGGCCGGTTCGGCATGACCATTCGAGCCATTCCCATTCGTAGCGGCAAGCGTGGTTTCCGCTGCCGACGATGTGCCGGTGCCCTTGTTGGAAAAAATGGGGGTATAGTCTTCAGATGCGGCTTCCTTGATCATCGGCGCCGCATATTCAAGCGTGATGGTCGTCATTCCCAACTTACGCGCGCTCTTTTCAATTCTAGCCTTCGCACGCCTTCGCTGAAAACCTGCAGGAACGGCGCGGATCGCCTCTTTCGCATCCTTCGTCCACTGTATCGGCACATCGTCGTAGGCAACGTCCGTTTCCAGTTCGCCTTCAGCTTTCGCCGCCACCTCAAAGACTTTCTTGTCGACCTGTTTGAATCTCGTCCCATCTGAACCGCAGACCGGACATTTGACAGGAGTATCCCCCTTCCCGATATAGCCACACCCGTCACAGACGAAATAACTTTGACTCATGCGGTCCAGATAGGCCTGTGTGGAAGCATCGACCGATTTCGGCTTCTCCTCGACGATCTGCGTCATGATTCCACTCAAGGTCTCGCCCATAAGATCTTTCGTTACGGCCTGGTCGGCCTGCATCTTATCGCGGTCGATACCGGCAGCATCCAGACTTCCACCCAGTGCACGCATGGCATCCATGGCGCCTTTGGGGAGAATGTGACCTACCGCCGCATCCACAACGGTGTTACTGATGATCGTATGGCCTTTTTCAATGGCGTACCGATGAATGGCGGTCTTCGCCACGCCTCGTGCAAAGACCGGGATCTTTTCCATCCGTCGCAAAGCCTCTTCCGTCCAAGCGATCGTGTACTCAGCCTGGGTATCGATCGGAGGAACATATTTGCGATTCGAAACCAACACATTACAGGGGGCGCTCCGGAGCAGATTTTCCGTATTGCTGCCCACATCCATGTCGTCGTCGCTGTGCACGCCGATGCGTCCGACGATCAACAAGGCCGGGACGTCTTTGCGGACATATTGAATGATTTTTTCGAAGGCCTTGCCGTCCAGCAACGTTGTTTTCACATCCGTTTGCTCGGCTTGTGCGATTTCACGGGAAATGTCCAGATGGGACTGATAAATCTTTGCCAGACCGCTGTCGATGATTTCTTCATGCAGCTTTTCCTGTTCCTTGAAACGAAACACCTTGCCGGCTTCTTCGTTGAGGACTCCGGAAATGCTGTGGAATGCCGCGTAGTGAAAATAGGGGTCAAACGCCGAAATCGCCTCCACCGGCATGTTGAAGGCCTTGCCGAGGGCCAAGCCGGTCATCAGCCCGCCGAACGAGTAAGGGCTGCCGTCAACGGCGACGACAATCTTGCCGCTCTTCAACGGCTGGATGTTCTTAATAATCAGCATATCGGAGTTGCGGACTCGGCGGACCACGCGCTCGGTGTTGCTGCCGATCACGCTGTCCTTAACCGCTCCGACCCCCAATGCTCCCATGATCACAAGCTCATAGCCGTTGGTGTTGATATCCTCGGCCAGAACCTTCCAGTTTCTCCCTTCGAGCGATCGCCGCTCGATTGGAAGATTGGCTTCGTTACACTTCTTGTCGACGTAGTCGAGATAGGAATCGGTGATGATTTGGAGACCACGGGTGATCAGCGAGTCATGGATTTGTCGTTGCCGGTCGAGCTCCTTTTCATCGTGATATTCCTCCGGCAATCCGGCTTCCATCTGTTTGAAGCGCTTGTCATGCATCTTTGCGGCATAGACATGGCTTCCCACGATTTTCGAGCCGAAAGTCTTGGCCAGCTGGACACCGACATCCACCGCAGTATTGGAATGGTCAGAGTTATCGACCGGAATATAGATAGTCTTATACATTGAGGCGCCTCCTTAAGGCGCGAGTGAACGAGTTATCTTAAAGTATCTGAGAAGGACTGTAATTATCTGAAAAACCAGATGGTTGACGTACTATCGAACTTCTCTAACACGAATAAATGTTAGCATCGGCTTAAACTCGAATGCAAGGTCCTGCAGAAGCAAGCGTCTGGGCTCATGCGTGATTTGGATGCCGACGACGAGAAATTACCCGGCTGAAGTTCTTGGCTCAGGCGTCTGCGACGGGGATGGAGCCGGTCTACGAGAACGAAGGATTTCTTCGAGTGACAGGAGCGCGTCTCGACCCGAATTGCCCTCAATGCCGCGGCTGAGATTTTGGTCGGCATAGGTCGATGATTCTGAAGTTTGGGACAGAGATCCGGTCCATCGACGGGGATCGCGGCTACCCTGCTTCCGTTCCCAGGCTCGGAGACAGGCCTTAGCGATGATCTTGTTGAGGGGTGCAGGATTATAGAGTAACTTTCTGATACTCGTCGGGGTCAGCATCAATGGGTTGTAGCCGGCCGACAAGTATCCCTCCTCCAACAATCGCTGCTCAAGGTCGGTATTCGGCTGGATACCCAAAAAAAACATCAATGGAAAAACACGCTCCTCCCCCAGGATTGAGGCGACCTTCTTGTAGGCCTCCACGCTCTGGAGAAGGCTCTCTTCCGTTTCTTTTGGACTATTGAGGGAGTAGTTCAGGATCACCTTGCCCTTGAAGCCTGCTTCTGCCAGATACCGACAGCCGTCGTACAACCGTTCCAGCTTGAATCCCATGTGGAGGTTATTCAGAACCTCTTGTGAGCCGGACGTAATGGCCACCTCCAGATCGCCCACGCCTGATCGGACCATCAGTTTCGCAAGTTCCGGCGTGATCAGGGAGGTTCTGATATAGCCGGACCATTCGATCTCAAGTTTCTCGGCCACGATCCGCTCGAGGATTTCCGTGCACTGAGGATAGGCTTCCTTCCCGGTGATGAACTGGGCATCGGTAAACCAGAATCGACGGGCACCCCACTGGTGGTAATGTTGGGCAATGTCCTTGATGACCATGTCTGGCGGCCGATAGCGGACTCGCTTACCTTCGATATACGGATAGAGGCAGAAGGCGCAGTCATATGGACAGCCTCGTTTCGACTGCACCCCGATCGATTCACCGACATACTCACCATATTGAGGAAAGATCGACGTGAGGTAGGGCAAATCTACGGTCAAGGCATCCAGCAGCGCCGGTGAACCCTGTCGGCCTTTCCTGATCCGGTTCCCTTCTTTGACGATATACCGTTCATCCTCGATAGATCGGCCTTCGATAACTTTGAGTATGGCGTCCTCCCCTTCACCGAGGATGCCGATGGTTCCTTCCGGAAGCCTCTCGATCAATTGATCGGCGAAGGCCGTAAAAGCCCCGCCTCCGATCATGATCTGGGCCTTAGGGAACTCTTTGCGGATCAGTGCGGGGTAGGACAGGATCGTATAGATGTGGTTGTAGTAACGGTACAACTGTTTGACCCCCTCGACTGACGCAGCGATGCGCTTGAGGGGGTTACTGGCAAAATAAAAATTGAAGGCATGCTCCAGCGAGGTGTCGCCTTCATGGGGTGAAAAAATCTGAATATCGCGCCAAGAAAAGCAGACCAGGTCCGGTTTGAACTCCGTGGCTGCATCGCGGATGGCCTGGCTTCGCTGCCCGACCGGAAACAAGGAGAGATCGAGAATGCGCTGACGGACATCCGGCTTTCTCCGATGGATAAAGTCCGCCAAATAGGTGATCCCGATGGGATAGACCTTCTTGCAGGGGAGAAAGATATAAAGGATGGAATTCATCAGTGCTGAGTTGTCACTATTTTGTCGCTACATGAATGGCGACAATGCCGCCGCTGAGGTTCTTGTACGACACCTGACGAAATCCGGCATCGCGTAGGATCTGGCACAACCGCTCTTGGTCGGGAAACGTCCTGATTGATGCCGGAAGATATTCATAGACGCCGGTGCGGTCCCGGGCGACCATGGTGCCGATCCAGGGCAGCAGTTTGAATGAATACCAATCGTAAAGCGTTCGCAACCAACCGAATACCGGACGCGAAAATTCCAGGCACACGAAGCGGCCGCCGGGCTTCATCACACGGCGGATCTCCCGCACGGCTCCCGGCAAATCTCCGACGTTCCGCATGCAGAAACCGGTGGTGACCGCATCGAAGCTGTTGTCTCCGAATCCTAGATGTTCTGCGCTTGCCTGGAGACAGGTGATCTTGTCGGTGAGGCCCTTTCCCCCGATCTTCTTGAAGCCCTCGGCCAGCATCGCGTGGTTCAGGTCTGATGCAATCACACGTCCCTTGGGTCCCATTCGGGACTCGACAAGGAGCGCGAGGTCGGCTGTGCCGGATCCGACATCGAGTGCTGTCCCCCGTCCGACGGGAGTAATGAAAGAAGCGGTGATCTTTTTCCAATGGTAATGCAGGCCGAAACTCAACAGGGTGTTGTTCAGATCGTAGACGCCTGCGATGGCGGTGAACATCCGCTGCACCGCATCCTCGCGGGCCTGGCCGGACCATGTCGAGACGACCTTGGCGGGAGTCTGGGAGTCTTTGGCCAATGGACGCGGGTCGGTTTTCACCATGCGATCGTGGTAGCACCCGGTTTCAAGCTTTGTCAAGGTGAGACAGCCGTGGGCTTCTGTGGTATGCTCGGCGCCTCGATTCGTCTCCCAAATCGAAACGTGGCGGAATGGAGGAATTGCTCGCGCGATATGTCAGTAACCTTACTCATCAATTAAGCCCGGCTTTCCAAGTGCCTCCGGCCAGGATCAAACCATAAACAACTTGAGAAAATAACGCACAATAACCCTGCCTCGCAACGGCAGTGCTGACGATGCACCCTTGACGTGATGCCCATTCCCTACGATACTGCCCCTTCCGCCACTCCGCTCTTCTCAGAAAGGACCAGGGCTTGGGCGAAACACGCGTTGACCTCCATCATTTACTTGAGGATCTCCGCGATGCCTATCCAAACGCGCTCGAAGAAACCATCCTCACCGAAGTGGTCGCCAATTCGCTAGACTCCGGCGCCACTTGCCTCCGTTTGAAGACGGAACCTGCCTTATCGACGCTGACGATCATAGATGATGGATCGGGCATGAGGCGACGAGATCTTGTGCGATACCACGATCTTGCTGCCAGCACGAAGACACGGGGTCACGGCATCGGCTTCGCTGGAGTCGGGATCAAGCTTGGTCTGTTGGTCTGTGAAGACGTCGTTACCGAAACCAGGCGCGGCAAGGAACATGTGGCGAGCCTCTGGCACCTGGCTGGACGGCACAAGGCGCCGTGGAAATGGATTCCCCCATTAGGGTTGGTGACCGATCACGGCACGGCTGTGCAGCTGAAGCTCCACAATGCGCTTTCACCGCTCTTGGACGAAGGCTATCTCGAAGGGACGTTGCGCCGACAGTACCAGCCGCTATTCCAGCCCGAGTTCGACGAGGTTCTGAGTCAATATTATCCGAAAGGATTTCGCTTCGAGGTCAACGGTCGAGTGCTGGCGCGGCATCACGCCCGTGGCGCCGAGGTATCGAGAATTGCCGTGTGTCTGGCACGCAAGCGCAGACCGACCGCAATCGGCTACCTGACGCGGCATGAGACACAGGTCTCGGATGACCAGCGTGGCATGGCGATCAGTACGTTCGGCAAGGTCATTAAGCGCGGATGGGATTGGCTTGGTCTCACGCCGGCTGCGCCCGACAGAATGGCCGGGATGATCGAGGCTCCGGCCCTCGCCGCCGCCCTCACGCTCAACAAAGGAGATTTTGTTCGTGTCGGTTCGCGGGGCGCTCTGTATCTGGGCTATCGCAAGGCCATCCAGGAGGCGGTCTCGCAGCAACTGGCCCATTGGGGCGATATCAGGGAATCCGCTGATAAGGCGAACCGGCGAGCCGTACGGCCGATGGAACGAGACCTGGAAACCGTCTTGGTGGAACTGGTCGATGAATTTCCGCTGCTCGCTTCGCTGGTCGAGCGACGAGCCGGAGGCCAGAAGCGATTGCCTATCGGACAAACGGACTCCGCCGAAGATGGGCAGGCATTGCTTGCACTATCGGTTATGACTCAGGCCGAGGCTCCAGCGGAGACTATCCCACCCGCCGAAAAACTCGAGGGGCCTGCTGAAATTCAAGCGCCGGTCGAAGAGGTGAATGACGAGCCGCTCCCTCAACAGGAACCTTCTCCCGGCGTCGCTGTCGTTCCGGCAGCCAAGGGACGGTCTCGGCCCGGCCACTATGGACTCAGCCTCCGATTCGAATCGTTGGAGGGAGATCCGGACCTTGGGCGTCTTGTCGAATCAACCGTCGTCATCAATGACTCCCATCCCGCCTATCGCCGAGCTGTCGCGTCCCGCTCCGAGGGGTACCACATCGCGCTGACAGTGTCGTTGGCCTTGGCGAGATTGGCCGTGCCGGCGGCTGAAGAACATGAGTTTGTGACGGCATTCCTGACTCACTGGGGAGAAGCGCTCGATCGGACTCCCCGCCGATCCCGCAAGCGCCGGTAGCCATCCGAAGCCGCATGCTATAATCCACTTCCCCATGGGCAACCACATCATCATCAAGGGTGCGCGGGAACACAACCTCAAGAACATCGACGTGGAGATCCCGCGCGACAAGCTGGTGGTGATCACCGGCCTGAGTGGATCCGGCAAGTCGTCACTCGCCTTCGACACCATCTATGCGGAGGGGCAGCGACGCTACGTTGAGTCGCTGTCTGCCTATGCCCGGCAGTTCCTCGAACAGATGGGCAAGCCCGATGTCGACTCGATCGAAGGCCTGTCTCCCGCGATCTCCATCGAGCAGAAGAGCACGAGCCATAATCCCCGTTCCACCGTCGGCACCGTCACGGAAATCTACGACTATCTTCGGCTGCTCTTTGCCCGCGTCGGGCATCCCTATTGTTTTCAATGTGGAGATGAAATCACTGCGCAGACCGTCCAGCAAATGGTCGATGCGATTGCGTCGTTGCCGGAAGGGGAAAAGTTTCAAATTCTGGCGCCGATCGTGCGTGGGCGAAAGGGGGAATACAGGAAGGAATTGCTGGAGATGCGAAAGGCGGGCTATGTCCGCGCTCGCGTCGACGGCAAAATGGTCGATCTGGGTGAAGACATTGCCCTTGATAAACAGAAGAAACACACGATCGAAATCATCGTCGATCGGCTGGTGATGAAACCCGGCGATGCGCTCATGCGCCGGCTCGCCGATTCCGTCGAAACCTCGGCCAAACTAACCGGAGGGTTGGTCGGGGTCCTAACAGAAGACGCTCGAACGAGGCTCTACAGTGACAAGCTGGCCTGTATCAATTGCGGTGTGAGCTATCCAGAGGTCACCCCACGGATATTTTCCTTCAATAGCCCCCACGGAGCTTGTCCGGCTTGCGACGGTATCGGCTATGCCATGACGCCGGGTGATCAGGAGGAAGAGGATTTCACACTATTGGAACCTTGTCAGGTCTGCCATGGGGCAAGACTGAGGCCGGAAAGTCTGTCTATTAAACTCGCCAAGCAGTCGATCGCTGAAGTGACTAGCCTTTCGGTTCGCGCGGCGGCGGATTTTTTTCTGTCGCTGAAGTTTACCGAGCGAGAACTGGTCATCGCGCATCGAATCCTGAAAGAGATTCGTGAACGGTTGGGCTTTCTCGTCAATGTGGGTCTGGACTACCTGACGCTCGATCGAGCAGCGGCCACCTTGTCTGGTGGTGAAGGGCAACGGATTAGATTGGCCACGCAGATCGGGTCGGGTCTGGTCGGCGTGTTGTATATCCTCGATGAGCCATCTATTGGTCTGCATCAGCGCGACAATCGCCGGTTGTTGCAGACCTTGCTCAGGCTGCGGGATCTCGGCAACACAGTGGTCGTTGTTGAGCATGATGCCGAGACGATGCAGGCCGCCGATCACCTTCTCGATATGGGCCCTGGCGCCGGCTCGCATGGCGGCCATGTGATCGCGCAAGGGACGCCTCAACAGATCATGGGCGATCCCAACTCGCTGACCGGCCAGTACCTGCGTGGCGCGCAGACCGTGTCCGTGCCACAACGACAGCGGAAGGCGAGAGGAAAGCTGTGGGTCATTGGAGCGCAGAAGCATAATTTGAAAAATGTGACCGCGCGCATTCCTCTGGGACTCTTCACCTGTGTGACAGGGGTCTCCGGATCAGGCAAGAGCACACTCGTGCTGGAGGTCCTGTTTCATTCGCTCTCGCAACTGCTCTATCACAAGAAGCCGAAGATCGATGGGTGCAAGGAGCTGAAGGGTGTCGATGCGCTCGACAAAGTCATCGACATCGATCAATCGCCGATAGGCCGTACCCCTCGATCAAACCCTGCCACCTATACCGGACTCTTCGGCTATATCCGCGATCTCTATTCCAACCTGCCGGAATCCCGTGTCCGTGGCTATAAGCCGGGGCGTTACAGTTTCAACGTGAAAGGAGGACGGTGCGAGGCTTGTCAGGGCGACGGACTCATCAAGATTGAGATGCACTTCCTGCCGGATGTCTATGTGACCTGCGAGGTCTGCAAGGGACAACGCTACAACCGTGAAACGCTGGAGATCCTGTATAAGGGAAAGTGCATTGCCGATGTGTTGAATATGACGGTAGACGACGCGTTGGAATTCTTCGAGCACATTCCGTTGATCAAGGCGAAACTCCAAACTCTGCACGATGTCGGTTTGCACTATGTGAAGCTGGGACAATCAGCGACGACGCTCTCCGGCGGCGAGGCTCAGCGAGTGAAGCTGTCACGAGAACTCTCCAAGCGGGCAACTGGACGCACCATGTATATCCTCGATGAGCCGACAACCGGCCTACATTTCGCCGATGTACAACGGTTGCTGGATGTGCTGGATCGGCTCGTCGAAGCAGGAAACACGGTTCTGGTCATCGAACACAACCTGGATGTCATCAAGAACGCCGATTGGATCATCGATCTGGGGCCGGAGGGCGGAGATCGTGGTGGTGAGATCGTCGCTGAAGGACCACCACGAGAGATTGCGAAGGCGAAGCGGTCGTATACAGGACAGGTGTTGAAAGAAGCGGGAGTGTAGAACGGGACGGCTGGTTATCCTTCGTGCTCGCGCAACGCGCACACAAGTTGATCAGATGGTGATCGTAGCGGGCGGTGCTCGTTGCATGCGCGCAGTGAAGGACAACCACCCGTCCCGTTCTAGGGGTAGAGGAAGGAAGGGATTAACCTTGGCTGCGTGCGACTATGAAGCGCGATAAGAATCGCATGCCGTCGCACGCGGCACCTTCTTCCGCTATATCTCGCCGCTTCCGCCATGGCGACTCTGAAAACTCCATCCCTTCCATCCCCGCTGAGGGGAAAAGTGGAAAGTGTCGGCTGATGGCGCTCATGGCCCTCAGCCGGCTTGGTGCTGTGTGAAGGCCAGCCGCTAGTTCCTTCCGGTAATTGAGCATTTGCTTTTCCACTGCGCGAATTCAAGGGAGAATATGCCCACGTTTCTCATGAAGAAGGAGAATATCCGATGCAGACTGTCGCGTTGTTGACGATTTCGAATGTGTTCATGACGCTTGCATGGTACGGCCATCTGAAGTTCAAGGACTATCCCTTGTTCACGGTGATTCTGGCGAGCTGGGGGATCGCCTTTGTCGAATATTGCTTCCAAGTGCCGGCCAATCGGATCGGTCATGGGGAGTTCAGCGCGGCGCAGCTCAAGACGATCCAGGAGGTCATCACGCTGGTCGTATTCTCGATTTTCTCGGTCGTCTATCTGAAAGAAGCGATGAGGTGGAACTATGTGGTGGGGTTCGCACTGATTGTGGCGGCGGTGTTCGTCATCTTCAAGGAATGGTGATGGTCCTCCGAGTTAAGAACATGTTGTCTCTCGCCCCCAATTCATGGGCTCATAGTCATTTCGGTTGATCGTTCCGCGCCCGCTTGAAGCTCATTCTGTAGACCACTACAATATCGCGAAATTCATCCTGACCATCGAGCGAAGGGAGACTGTAGTATGCCGAAGGCGAGGAAGACCGATTCCGCTGCAAAGGCCCAGGGCGCCGCGAAGAAATCCGCCTCGTCACCTACCTCCGCCCCATCCACCGCAGAAGATTTCGAAAAGCTCGGCGTGTTTTATCTGGGACGACCGTATGATCTCGCTACGAAACAGGCCAAGCCGGGATGGCTCTTGTATGACTCGAAAGATCTGGTGACGCATGCCGTCTGCGTCGGGATGACCGGCAGCGGCAAGACAGGCCTCTGTTTGGCCTTACTGGAAGAAGCCGCCATCGACAACATTCCGGCCATCATCATCGATCCGAAGGGCGATCTCGGTAATCTGATGCTGACGTTTCCATCGCTCAAGGGTGAAGACTTTCAACCCTGGATCAATGAAGACGACGCACGCAAAAAGGGATTGTCCCCAGCCGATTACGCTGAGGCTCAGGCTGAATTATGGACAAAAGGGTTGGCAAGTTGGCACCAGGACGGTGCGCGCATTCAGCGGCTGCGGGATGCAGCGGACATGGCCATCTACACGCCCGGCAGCAACGCGGGGTTGCCGGTATCAATCCTCAAGTCATTCGCCGCGCCGGCTGCCGATGTGCGTGAAGATGCAGAGTTGCTGCGCGAGCGGATCAGTACGACCGTCACAAGCTTGCTCGGCTTGATCGGAATCGAGGCCGATCCGATCCAGAGCCGTGAGCACATTCTCCTCTCGACGATTCTCGACCGAACATGGAGGAAGGAGGAAGATCTCGACCTTGCATCACTGATTCAAACTATTCAATCGCCGCCGGTCTCGAAGGTCGGCGTGATGGATGTGGATTCCTTCTTTCCGTCGAAAGATCGGTTCGCGCTCGCGATGAAGCTGAACAATCTGTTGGCTGCACCAGGATTTCAGGCATGGATGGAAGGAGAAGCACTCGACATTCAATCCTTGCTCTATACGCCGGCAGGAAAGCCACGTCTCGCGATCTTTTCGATCGCCCATCTCAATGATGCCGAGCGCATGTTCTTCGTGACGCTCTTGCTCAGTCAGATGGTCGGGTGGATGAGGGCGCAATCTGGTACGACGAGCCTCCGCGCGCTGCTCTATATGGACGAGATCTTCGGCTACTTCCCACCGGTAGCCAATCCTCCTTCGAAGCTCCCGTTGATGACCTTACTCAAGCAGGCTCGTGCGTTCGGACTGGGTGTCGTGCTCGCCACCCAGAATCCCGTGGACCTCGACTACAAGGGCTTGGCGAACACCGGCACCTGGTTCATTGGGCGACTGCAGACGGAACGAGATAAGGCCCGTGTGTTAGAAGGGCTGGAAGGGGCTGCGACGGGCGCCGGCCAAAAATTCGACCGGGGCCGTATGGAGCAAACGCTCGCGGGCCTCGGCAATCGGATCTTCCTGATGAATAACGTACATGAGGACGAACCGGTTGTCTTTGAGACGCGCTGGTGTCTCTCCTATCTGCGCGGACCGCTCACCAGAACGCAAATCAAGCAGTTGATGGACCAACGAAGACCTGAAACGTTAGACGTGAAACGTGGAACAGGAGAAACTCTGCGCACAGCACTCAGCCCGCTTCACCCGCTCAGCCAGGCGAACCCTCAGCCCGCGTCGATGAGTCCGCGAGCTGTGCGAGGCGAATCCTCAACACCGACATCCCGTCCCATATTGCCTCCGGATGTTCCGCAGCACTTCGTGCCGTTGCGCGGCAGCAAGCCGGAGGGAAGTCAATTAGTCTATGCCCCGATGCTGCTGGGTTCCTCACAGATTCGCTTCGTCGATTCGAAAAATGCAATCGACAGTACACAGGATGTGATCGTATTGGCTCCTATCGCGGATGGTCCCGTAGCGGTCGATTGGGACAAGGCAACCGCAGAGGAATTGGCCGTGACCGATCTGGAGCGGGATGCTGAAAAGGACGCACAATTTCTGACGCTGCCGGCAAGCGCCGGCAAGGTGAAAAGCTATGGCGATTGGAGCAAGGAGTTCGGCAGCTGGCTCTTCCGAACGCAGAAAGTGGAGTTGTTCAGGAGTCCGAGCACCAAGGAAGTATCAAAACCTGGAGAATCCGAGCGGGATTTCCGCGTGCGGTTGCAACAAACCGGGCGGGAACAACGCGATAGGGGCGCCGAGATGCTTCGGCAGAAATATGCGTCGAGGATTGCGACGCTTCAAGAGCGCATTAGACGGGCGGAACTGGCGAAGGAAAAACAGCAGGCCGAATCTCGTTCCAGCCAAGTGCAGGCGGCGATCTCAGTCGGAGCCTCCATCCTCGGGGCGTTTCTCGGACGGAAGACGATCAGCGCGGCGAACATCGGTCGGGCCACGACCGCAATCCGGAGTGCCGGGCGAGTGATGAAAGAGTCTCAGGATGTCGGGGTAGCGGAAGAAAATGTGGCAGCGTTACAAAAACAGTTGGGCGATCTCGAAGCACAATTCAAGGCTGAAAGCGATATCCTGACCGCTGCGACCGATCCCCTGAATGAGAAGCTCGAAACGGTTTCAATCAAGCCCACCAAAGCCAATATTGCCGTGAAGTTGGTGACCCTCGCCTGGACCCCACACTGGCGCGATGCCAAGGGAGTCCTCTCATCGGCCTGGTCGTAGCCCTTAGGGCAATTTCTTCTATGAGCCACTCGTGTTTCCTAGGACCTCGGGCGTAAAATGGGCCGGCTCAGTCACGCTCCGTTCGGTTTTCTACGATCCTGTTAGAGAGAGGGCCGTGACCTCACAACCGAAGAAAGAAGACCCGACCTCCCACCATGCCGCCGCCGTGGTTGTGTCCGCAAGGTCGGAACAACTATTCAACAGCCTCCTCGAACAATCCGCTGTCGGTGTTGCTCTCATCGAGACTGCAACGGGCCGGATTGTCGCAGCCAACCGACGGTGCGAAGACATTACAGGGTTGCCACAGGCGGATCTGATCGCGACCCCTCTCCGTGCCATCATCCACCCTCAAGATGTGCCGACGATTCTCCATCAAATCGAGACACTGAAAGCCGGGCGGACTCCGACAGTGTCCTTGGAACACCGGTGCTTCAAGCCTGACGGCTCCATTGTATGGGTGTCGCTTTGGCTGTCGTCTCCCTGTGACATGGGACAATCGCCGACCGTCTATCTCGCGATCATCGAAGATATCACCGAGCGCAAGCAAATCGAGGAGGCGTTACGGGCCAGCGAGCTAAGGTTTCGCGCCTTGAGCGAGGCGACGACCACGGCCATCTTTGTGTATCAGCACAACAAATTTCTCTATGCCAATCCCGCCGCCCTAGCGATTTCCCGATTTACGCTTGAGGAGTTGTTGACGATGTCGTTATGGCAGATCATTCACCCGGAGTTTCGAGACTGGGCCAGAGCACGACTGACGGCTATCGAGCGGGGCGACCAGGATCCCTCACGCCTGGAACTCCCGATCCTTCGCAAAGACGGCGAAACTCGGTGGCTGGATTTCAGCGCGGCGACGATCCTGATCGACGGCCGGCCTGCAAGAATCGGTTCGGCCTACGATATTACGGAACGGAGGCTTGCGGAGGCGCGCGAGCGAGCCAGGCTTGAGCTGGTTATCCGACTTCAAGAAGGACAGCTGAAGTTGGCGCGGCTTGCGCATGGAGATCTGACGCAGGATCTGCGCACCATCATGAGAATAACGGCGGAGACCATCGGGGTCGAACGGGTCGGACTCTGGCTCTTCAACGGCGACCGTTCCGCGCTCGTTTGTCGTGAGGTTTATCGACGCAGCCTCGGGACATACGAGACCGAACCGGCGCTGGAGGTCTCGCGCTATCCAACCTATTTCAAGGCGCTTCAGCGACTGTTGAGCGTGGAAGCGACCAGCGCAAGCTACGATGATGTGACGAAAGAACTCGCCGAATCCTATTTGCACCCGGTCGGTATCACGTCGATGCTGGATGTGCCGATCAGACGTGCCGGAAGACTGATCGGAGTGTTGTGCTGCGAGCACGTCGGTGAGCAGCGGGGCTGGTCCGCAGAGGAAACGGCGTTTGTGGCGGCAGCAGTCGACCATGTTGTCCTCAGTTTTGCTGTGGAAGAGCGGAGAAATGCGATGGAGGCATTGCGGGCGAGCGAAGCGCGATTCGCATTGGCGGCGCAGGGGGCGAACGACGGGCTCTGGGATTGGAACATGGAGACCGACGAAGCCTATCTCTCTCCACGCTGGAAGCAGCTCCTCGGGTTCGAAGACGGAGAGCTGTCGAATCGCGTAGAGTCTCTTTTGGACCGGCTGCATCCTGACGATCAACCACGGGCGAAGGACGTCCTCCACGTTCATCTGGAACGACGGGTTCCGTATGATCTCGAGTTTCGATTGCGATGCAAGGATGGATCGTACCGCTGGTTCCGATCGCGAGGGCAAGCACAGTGGGACGAAGACGGACGTCCATGCCGGATGGCCGGGTCGATTACCGACATCACGGACAGGCGGCAGGCCTTCGACGCACTGAGTGACGCCTATCGCTCCCTTCAATCGATGAGCCGCGAGGTGCAGGTCGCGCAGGAGCGGGAACGCACCAGGCTATCACGGGAACTGCATGATGAGTTCGGTCAGTCACTCGGCGCGCTCCAGTTCGATTTGAACCGCCTGGCTGACAGCGGTTCCGAGAACTCTACTCCTTCCGAGTCCGTACGTCGGCTCGCCACGTCGGCCATGGCAACGGTGGAACGATTGTTCGCATCGCTGCGGGAGATGATCGAAGGCCTACGACCGGCAGTGCTGGAAGAGTTGGGCCTTGTCGCCGCGATTGAATCGATGGCGGTCAAACTGGGACAACAGTCGAAGCTCAGCTGTCGAATCCTTGCGGATCCCGAAATCCGCGCGTCACTCGGTAGCGTGGAACTCGAAGGCGCCCTCTATCGCATAATCCAGGAGTTGCTGATGAACATCGTCCGCCACGCCGAGGCACAGTCTGCGACCGTCGCCCTCCGCTGTGTCGGGGGCTGGGTGCAGCTCACGGTGCAGGACAACGGCCGAGGGTTTCAGGTCGACAAGGCGTTGCGTAAAGGACGTCACGGGTTTCAGGGCATTCGGGAGCGAGCAGAATTGTTGGGAGGGACTGTCCAAATCCAGTCCGCGCCATCCAAGGGCTCCTGCGTGACGGTGTCCATTCCGATTGATCCCAAGAATCTGGACAACAGCCGCACGCCACCGCCGCTGCCGGCACAGATAGGTACGAAGGGCCGGCGCGATGAGGCATAAGTATCGGTGTTTGGTCGTCGACGACCATCCCCTCATGCGCCAGGGAGTCAAAGACCTGTTGCTTGGAAAGGGACTTTGTCATGCCGTCGTTGAAGCAGGTTCCGCCGAGGAGGCTCTGACGGCAGTTCGCCGAGAATCTTGGGATCTGCTGATCCTTGATGTGGCGCTTCCCGACAAACATGGTCTCGATGTCCTGAAAGAGGTCAAACTCCTGCAACCCTCTCTCGCCGTGATTATGTTGAGTCTGTACCCTGAACGAGAGTTTGCCCTGCGCGCGATCAAAGCCGGTGCGTCCGGCTATCTCACGAAGGATCGACCGCCCTCTGAACTCGTGAAAGCGGTTGAAGAAGTCGTCGCTGGACGACGGTACATCACTCCCTCGCTGGCCAACCAGATGGCGGATTTGTTGGATCGCGGGCAACCAGAGACGTTGCATGCCCGATTGTCCGACCGGGAGATGCAAGTCCTTCGGCTTCTGGGACAGGGCAAAGCCGTTTCGGTCATTGCCGATGAATTGGCCCTGAGCGTGAAGACGGTCAGCACCTATCGCGGTAGGTTGTTGGAGAAACTCAAGCTGACCACTACAGCGGACCTCATCAGGTACGCGATCGAACAGCACCTGACAACCTGACCATCAAACCTCTCCCTGATCTGTTACCCGCCGCTTGCGAAAGACCCACGGAAACCGAGTGATAGTCCGGCACTGCGCTGGTCGTCATGACGAGGATCGCCGTTCCTGTAGGACGGCCACGGACATTCAGGTCAGTTTCTGTCTGCTAGATCTCTTTTGCTTGTACCAGTATGGTTTTGCGTAAGAGGCTCATCGCTGCCCATGCTTGTCCTACTCGTCGACGATCATCCTCTTTTTCGCCAGGCCGTCAAAGGAGTCATAGAAAGCCACTTCCCCTCGGCGATGGTGTGGGATGCGTCTACCGGGGAGGACGCGGTTCGGATCGTGCTGGCGGAGCCCGTAGAGCTGATGATTCTGGAGCTCCGTCTTCCGGATATCAGCGGCGTGACGGTGCTGAAGCGAATGAAACAGTTACGTCCCTCCCTGAAGTGTCTGGTGCTGACCATGCGCAATATGCGCGCCTCGCGATGGCCCACGGGCCTTCCGGTTATCTCACCAAAGCAGCGACCTCGGGGGAACTGTCCGATGCCATACGCACCATTCTGTCCGGACGCCAGGTAGTGATGCACCTGTTCCGTGAAATGATCGATCGTCGCCCGACAAGCCGTGGTGCGACATGGTCTGACGAAGCCCTTTCTGTTCGTGAGATGCAAGTCTTATCTCTGTTCGCCAAAGGCTTGACCGTCTCACGGATCGCGAAACGATTGAAGCTGACCGTCAAGACCGTGAGCACCTATCGGACCAAGTTACTCGAAAAGCTGCTGGTCAGGACGACCGCCGATCTCATCCGCTACGCCGTCGATCATCGGGTTGTGTGAGAGCGAATCGGTGACTCCCATGGTTCTATGTAGGACAAATCACGATACCCAATTCCGATTCGAGCTGATATTTACGCGCACTGTTTCCTGATAGCCTCAAGACAGAATCGAGTCCGTGCGACGGCTCGTCATATAGGAGGTTGTTTCGATGCGACAGAAGACTCAGAACCACAGACGAGAGCGACAGAACAAGAAGTGGAGTTTCCCTGGCTCCTCACGCATCACCTCTTCTCTCGCTCGCCCGATCCGTGTTTTCATCGCCGATGGCTACGAAGTCGTCAGGGCCGGGGTGCGGGTGCTGTTGGAAGCGGAACGAGACCTCACCGTAGTCGGTGGAGCCGACAATGCGGAGGACGTGTTTTCAGAATTGCGACGAACCAAGCCGGATGTGGCCTTACTCGAATCCGGTCTCTCAGGCGGTTCGGAATCCGAGTTCTACAAGACCCTCCGTAATGTCCTTCCATCACTTCGGATCATCACTTTGATGAAGGACGGTGACGCCGGGGCATTCCGTAACGCAATCGAGGCCGGAGCACAAGGGTTTCTGCGGAAGAGCACCGGCCGGATCGAGCTGGTTGGAGCGATTCGTACGGTCGCCAAGGGGGGCTCCTACCTCAGTTCGGAAGAAGCCGATCAGACATTCCACCTCTTGAGACGGCAGCAGGATACGATCTGCGCCCGGTCCTCGTTGCATATCCTGTCACCACAAGAACGGCGGATCATCGTGCTGATTGCGGAGGGAAACACCAACAAAGAGATCGCCGCGAAACTGGTGCTGTCGGACAAGACGGTGAAAAACTACATCGGAAACATGTTTGCCAAGTTGGAGATCGAACGCCGCACCCAAGCGGCTACGCTTTACATGAGGGCACAGCAGCATCAGCACTCGATAGGTGAGCACGTTTCCGCGTAGAGTTGGAGCATCTGTGCCGCTGATACCAGGGCCAAATCCTTCAGCGCCTGGGATTTTCTTCACCGGGTCGAAGCCCGGCTGGGCTGAAGTTGGTACAAGGGCCTGTCATACCGGACCCTCCGCTGTCGGAGACTCACTGCGACGCGCTTGCCATCCCTCAGTGCTTCTTGTCCTTCTGCATGAGCTTGTCGGTCCAGGCCAGTAAGATGGCGGAAGCTAAGAAGGTCATGTGAATAAAGATCTTCCACTTGATATGCTCGGGGTTTTCGTTTGCCACGTCGACGAAAGCTTTCAGGAGATGAATGCTGGAGATCCCTATCAGCGAGGCGGCGAGTTTGATCTTGATCGTCCCGGGATCGACGTGGGTGAGCCAATCGGGCCGGTCCGGGTGTTCCTCCAAGTCCAGCTTGCTGACAAACGTCGCGTACCCACCGATGACGACCATGGTCAGCAGATTGGCAACCATCGTGACATCGATGAGTCCCAGAACTCCCAACATGAACACCGTCTCCTCCATCTGGTGAACATGCGCCACCATGTGCCAGAGCTCGGCGAGAAATTTGTAGGCGTAGAGCAGCTCCGCTACGATAAGACCGGCATAGAGCGGAGCTTGAATCCATCGGCTGGCAAAGACGACCACCTCGAAAACAGCCTCGACTTGATTGCCGGCCGAGTGAGAGGGCTTCGGTGATCTGTGGGCTTCGCGGGAATCGAGCGAATGCGAATCGGACATGAACACCTCCTCACAGTCCAACGATGACAGGCCGTCAATGACGAATCGACAGCGAGCCGTATCCTAGTCAGCGAATTCAACGCTGTCAATTCAAGGTGTCACGTTCCTGTGCTTCGTGAGTGCTGCAGAGAGAGATTGATAGTTGGAAGGATGGAGATGTGATCTGCGATCGGGCTGCGCCTTTCCTCGCGGTAACCGGCGAGTATCAACAAGAGTTGAGATGAGGAGTCGTCCTCTCGCGGTCAGGTTTGATCGGTTCAATGAGTCTCGATGGGTAAGGTGCCCCTGAGCCTCTAAAGCTCCCGGCATAGATGGCCGCAATCTGGGATCGGCGCCCGATATTCAGTTTCGAATAGATATTCGCAAGATAGTTCTTAACGGTCTTTTCGCTTAACCGCAGATCATGGGCGATCTCTTTGTTCGTCAGGCCCTTGGCCACCAACGGCAGAAGGCGTTGCTCCTGTGGAGTAAGAACAGATCGTTTTGATTGTCCCAGTTCACTGTACATATTACTCAGCCAATCCGCGGTCTGTTTCGTCAAGCGAGGATCGATAAGCGTTTCGCCGGAGACTACGGTCCGAATGGCACGGATCAGAGCATCGGACGCAATGTCCTTCAGAATGTAGCCCTGAGCGCCGGAAAGAACAGCCTCGATCACGGTATGGTCGTCGGCAAAGCTCGTCAAAAACAATATGCGAGTCTTGGAGCACTTCGCGAGAATCTCACGCGCGGCATCCACTCCGCTGCCGTCCGGCAGTCGAATATCCAGTAATACGAGATCCGGCTTAAGGCGATAACAGAGTTGCTTCGCCTCTTCCATCCGCCCACCTTGCCCCACAACCTTCATCCCGGGCGTCAAATTGAGAACCGCACAGAGTCCGATGCGCACGACCTCATGATCGTCCACAAGGACGAGCCGAATGGTTCTGGACCTATTCATACACAGTTCCCTTCTTCAGCGGAACATCGACCAGGACCGTGGTCCCCTTCCCCGGTAGGCTCTCCAGCGTGAAGGCGGCGGAGATTTGCTTGGCTCGGGCGGCCATATTGTCTAATCCATTACCGCCTCGTCGTTTGCGATTGGAGGAAAATCCGACCCCGTTGTCGCCGACGATCAACTGGATCGTGTTATCCGCCAGCCTGAGTCGAACCCACCGACGGGACGCGTCGGCATGACGAGTGCTGTTGCTGAGAGCTTCTCGTACGATATTGAGTAACTGCTCTCCCAGCTGGGGAGTGATGAAGGACAGGACCGGGTTTGTGATGTCCAGTTCAGGTGCGGCTTGGCCGGTGCTCGTCATCGAGGCGATGAGCAGCCCGAGAGCCTGCCCAAAATCCGGCTCCTTGGTGGTGCGGTGCGTCAGCAAAGCAATGAACCGCCGAACATCGAGCATGAGGTTATTCAGTTGGTCAACGGCTTGCGTCATATGGATTTTGGATTGCCGGGATGATTTCCTCAATGCCAGCTTGCCGGCTTCCAACTGCATACCGACGGCGTAGAGAGCTTGTAAAATATTGTCGTGCAGGTCTCGACTCAAGTGCTCACGTTCCTCCATCGCCAGTTTGCGCTCGGTAATGTCCTGAACCGCGGCAAGAAGAAGAGGCCCGACATGGCCTGTTAGCTCAACGGGATTTGCTTTGACTGAGACCCAAATAATTTCACCGGACTTACGAATGTATCGCTTCTCGTAGGTATATTCCGATCGAATCCCACGAAAAAATTCGTCCGTCAGCACAATGTTGGCGGAAAGATCTTCCGGGTGTGTATACAACGCATAGGTACTGCCGATAAGTTCATGTTCTTCATATCCCGTCAGCTCACACAAGGCTTTGTTGACGCTGACCAGTCGCAAGTTTTCATCGAGGATACCGAGGCCGACCGGGGCTTCGGCCACGAAGCGCTGAAGCCTACGCTCGCTCGCGCGTAAGGCTTCCTCGGCGCGTCTGTGTTCGGTGACATCTCGGAAACTCCAGACGCGGCCGACGATCTCATCATCGAGAACCTGCGGCCGAGAATAGCGCTCGAAGACCCGTCCGTCCTTGAAGTCAAGGACATCGAAGCTCTCTTGTTCCGGGTTCTCGTAAAGCTCTCGAACCTTGCACAGGAACGCATCGGGATCTTGCAGTTGATCCAAGACAAACTTCAGCAACGCCTCATCATCTCGGCAGTCGGCCAGGGACTGCGGAATATTCCACAAATGTAAGAAACGTTGGTTGGCGCTGGTCACCTTGCCCTGACGATCTATCACGAGCAGTCCGTCCGCGACCGAATTCATGGCGGCTTCGAGCAGTGAATAGGAACGTTTGCGATCGGAGATGTCGCGCACGATGCACCCGACCGTGGCGCGATCCGGCCCGTTTCCCGGAATAGACGTCAGAATCCCGGAAAAATACCGTACCTCCCCACCCAACGACACCGTATAGTCAATGGTCGCTGCTTCGCCTGTCGTCATGACGCGACGAATCGTTTCAAGATAGTGGGAACCTGTCTCGGGACCAAAGATATCGGTCAATTGCTTGCCGACCAGATCCTGCTTCGGCAGCAGCAGTTTGTCTTCATTGCGGGTCCACACATTGAGATATCGTCCGTTCTCATCGAATTCAAAGGCGAGGTCGTCCAGGGCGTCCAGAAATGAGCGGAATCGGGCTTCGCTCTTGATCTTGGCTTCCTCGGCCCGCTTCAGGTCCGACTGATCCACATAGATACCGACGGCGCCCGAGACCTGCTTGAACTCGTCATAGATAAAAACGGGCCAGAGGAGGAGGTCGAGCATGACACCGTCTTTGCGCCGGCGTTTCAGCTCGATAGGGCCGGCCAACTTTCCGCGAGTGCCCGCTTGCCACAGTGTATCGGCGGCTGCCTCTTCGCCAGGCTGAATATAGGGGAGTTCGCACCCCAATACTTCCCCTTCCGACCAGCCGAATAGGCGTGTCGCGGCCTGATTCCAGCTGGTCACGCGTCCGTCTCGATCAAGGCTGACGAGCGGGAGCGCTGATTCTCTGATGAGGGTACGGAGCAGGCCTGAGGTTTGGTCGAGCTGATTGTCCATCAACCTGCGCTCCGTGATGTCTTCGCAGACCACCAGAACGAGGATGTGGTCTGTCTGGTCATGAATTGCGCGCGTTTGTTCTCTGACCCACAGCCTGGCTCCGTCCTTCCGGATCATTTGACCTTCCCGTTGAAAGAGCTGGTAGGGACTCTCGGCACAGTCCTTCAGATGTGTCAGCACGGTTTGTTGGTCACGTGAATCACACAGTTCCACGATAGATCGGCCGATCAGGTCCTCCTTCAGGTATCCCAGACGATCAGCTCCCAGGCGGTTTACGGATAGCACGATGCCGTCGGTGGTGAGGGCAAAACACATGCAGGGGTTCTGCTCATAGAGCGACCGGTATTGCTGCTCGCTGGCCTTGAGCGTGGATTCAGCCTGTTGCCGCAGTTCGATTTCTTGCTTGAGTTCGCCGACGGCTCTTTCCAACGTTTGGCATGCCGAGATATGTTCTGAAATACGGTTGCGTTCGACGTCGGCCAACGCCTGCTGCAATTCGAAAACCTGGCGGCGGAGGTCACCAAGGTCGGTTGACATTGAGCTCTCGGTACCCAGCGGCACAGTCATCGAGAAGAGCCTAGGTGTTACGCATGGGGAAGCTATAAGGCCAGTCCGCTTCCTGTCACTGGTGAGTTTATCGTGAGTGGGTAGTATAGAACCAGCGGGTCTACCGATGCTAGAGGAGAGGTCTCGGTCAGGAGGTATTACGAAGGCGGAAGCACCAAGGGCACGAGCAGGTTACAAAAGCCCTAAAAGCTTTGACCTCGTGCAGCACCTGGCGCCTGCGCCTCTTTCATGAACCAGGCGACGGCTTCCGTGCGACGCTTGACATGAAGTTTATCAAAAATATTGGCCAGATAGTTTTTCACGGTTTTGTCGCTCAAGCGAAGGTGGACGGCGATCTCCTTATTTGTTTTGCCTTCAGCCAGAAGCGGCAGGATCAAACGCTCTTGCGGAGACAGTCGGGAAGTCCCATTGGAGGCCTCTCCAAGGTGTGAACTGGTCCGAATCCAGTGCAGAGCCTGCTGGGTGACTCGCGGATCGAGATAACCATGGCCTCCCGCAACGGTACGAATGGCACGAATCAGGTCATCCATCCTGACATCCTTGAGGACATATCCGTGGGCACCGTTCTGGACTGCTGCCATCACCGTGGAATCTTCAGCGTAACTGGTGAGGACGAGAATCCGAAGTTTGGGTACAACTGCCAGAAGCCGTCGACAGGCCTCGGTCACCGAAGCGTCAGGAAGCTTCACGTCGAGTAGCACCATGTGGGGGATCAGACGTTCAACGAGCGCCACGCCTGCCGCCACGGTTCCTGCCTCTCCGACGATCGTCAGATCCGGTTCGAGATGAAGCAGCGCACGTAGCCCTCTGCGGACCATCTCATGGTCGTCAATAAGCACGATGCTGGTCTGTGATTGTTTCATCTGGACACCTCATACGGACACTAGAAGTGGTTCCAAAGAAAACTCTGCGATGACTTGTGTGCCCTCTCCGACTTTGGACTGGACCGTCAACGTCCCACCGAGTCGTTTTGCTCGAGCCTCCATATTGGCCAGCCCATATCCTCGTGGCTGTCCGTCCACCGTCGAAAACCCGATGCCATCATCAAGGATACTCACCCGAATTCTGGCTCCTCGCATGCGAAGCGAGACAATGACCTCTGTTGCGTGGGCATGGCGGACGCTGTTACTGATGGCTTCCCGCACGATATTCAGAATCTCTCGCTCTTCCTCATTCGTGAGGACATCAATGGCGCCGCGTTGGAGATCCAGCCGTACGTGCAGCCGTCCTGTTTGCTCATAGGTTGCGCACAAAGCGGCGAGCTCTGACGACAAGTCAAACACCTGGACGCTTCCCGATTCCAACTCTCGAATCATCCCACGGACCTCATGAATCAGCTGATTGAGCTGGAGGATGATCTGGTCGTCGGCCTCGGTCGCTTCCGCCGTTTGTTGGTTCCTCCGGGCCCGTTGATCCGTTCCAATGTTCAAGCCGATGGCATACAACGACTGCAGGACGCAATCATGGAGATCTCGACCGATACGGGTGCGATCTTCCAGGAGCGTGTTCAAGCGGCTTTCGGTCGCTTGTATCGCGGTCGTCAACTCACCTGCACAAGGCTTTAGCTGGTGCAGGTCCAACGATGCTTCCGCCGGTCGGACCGACGTGGTCGCTGAAACTGCAGAGGTCGATCGACGTCTACCATGCAACAATCGAAGCCGTGTCCTACCCTCTCTCATAACGTACCTCCTTGGTTCCCGATCTTCTTGGATCCCGATCTTCTTGTTTGAGCGTTACGAAGCCAAACCACCCTTGATGTCGCTTGGATATTTAGTCCATCGCCGACTGGAAATCACCTGGCGGATCCGCCAGGGGGTGGCCGGCGGCACTTCATAATTCATCGGCACTTGGCTTCAACGTCGCAGGCTGAAAGATTCCTTGATAGGTCGAACAGACCGGGAGGGGGAGAGTCCTGCTGAGGATCGAAGTTCACCGTCCGACAATTGAAGACCGGACTTGCCATCTGTCACGCCACCACCCACCTCTCACCTCCTCAATGTTTCCTCAAAAAAACAGACTCATCTCAAATTGAACGATCAGTACTTGCTTCAAGGCGACAAGTAAAACGCCTGGCGTATAAGCCAGTAAATTACTAGATATATAAGCTAGTACAGGCTGCATCCATCTAGTACGTCAGCATTTGCACTTCATATCATCGTTCAAAAATCGGCCTGATCAGGTACGAATGTCCAGTACCTGTAGGGTGCAATGACTAGTAAAACCCCTGGCTGACACGCCAGGTGACCTATTGCTCCTGAAATGAAACTATCTGGCCCCATCGAAACAAACCATCCCGAATGACCCTATGTCCGCAAATTAATGGGGTTTATATCGGGCCCTTACACAAAAAGGAGGTCCCCATGCAAGCCACAGCAGTCGGAGAGGAAAGAGGAATCGCGTTCTACGAAGGAGAGTTTTTCGTCAAGACACTCGAAACAAAAGAAGAGATGACCCAGGCCTATCGGCTACGACATCGCGTATTCGCTGAACGGTTGAAGTGGGTACCGGAACAGGCCAACCGACTCGAAGCCGATCTGTACGATGCGTGGAGTACTTCAATCGGGGTATTTGCGGATGAAACCAGATTGCTGGGATTGGTCCGCATGACCCATGCACCTGTCCCGTTCATGTTGGAGAGCGAATTCAGCGCCTGTCTTGTGGGGAGTCACCGGGTTCGAAAGGAAACCGATACGGCGGAAATTACTCGACTGGCCGTTGATCCAGCGATCGCGGATCGTGGTCTTTCGGCAAGACTGATGAAAACCATCTTCAAGGGCATGTATCAATGGTGTCTGCTTCATGAAGTCCGCTACACCTATATGGTGGTGGAGCACAGGCTCTTGCGGGTGGTCCAGCGCATGGGATGGCCATGCCGGGCCATAGGTGAACCGGTAGCATTACCACCGGCCGAGGTTCTTTCTATCGGAGGGTTACTCGATCTGGAAGAATTTCGCGTGCAAGCTTCAACGGATCGTCCCAGCATGCTCGACTGGCTCACAACAACGAAGCCGGTCACCAGCCCGGCACACCTACCGTCCCTAAGAACCGGCCAGGAAAGTGATATGGGGGAATATGCCGAATTGGCAGACGATCGGCTTCTGGTACGCGCCGCCTAGCCGTTAATAAGTGCATTTGGGACAGCGGTTGTGGGTAACCAGCAACTGCTCCAATTCATGCTTGGGAGGCGGCTGGCAACCCATGAATGGCTGGTAGCCCATGTTCTATGGCGGTCGCAACGGCCTGAGAGCGGGAGGTCACCTCGAGCTTGGAAAAGATGCCCTCGATGTGGAATCGTACGGTTCGTTCACTGACTCCGAGAATCTTGCCGATCTCCCAATTGGTCTTTCCGTTCTTCATCCAATTGAGAATCGTGACTTCTCGAGAAGAAAGCTCTTTGACGCATCGATTCGTTACCGGCACCGATTTCGGCGCGGTTCTGAGCAGAGCCATATGGATGTAATATCCGATGTATTCGACGATGGGCATCACTCGCTTCGCATCGAGCGACTGCTCGCTGGCAAACGAACAAAACGTGGCGACTCCACAGGCCTGATCGACGGAGCCCGTGGTGATGCCGTCACAGAGACCGAATCGACGCGCGGTGACGATAAACTCCTGCTCCTTTTCGGAGGACATGTCCTGATAGATCTCTTGCCAATGTTGCGTGCCTGGTGATTTCAAGGCTGACTTGAACACCGGGTCGACCTCCGCAAACCCGTTTTTCCAGTACATATAGAGCCAGTCATCCGGATAACTGGCGTTGACGACATTACTGAAGCCTGCAAATGTCCGATTTGGTCCAAGGCGAACGAGTCCCCCAAGCGCTCTGGTAAAGGAGAAATGATTCTGGAATCGAATAAGCACGTCCCGCACGTCATCAGGAGTCTCAACCTGCATCACGAAGTGAAGAATCTCCATGAAGTTCCGGCAGTCGGTCTTGGAGAGGGTATCGAACGTCTTGTGCGGGAAAGGTAGTCTCGTCGGTGTATGAGTCATCGGAGAACCTCCAGAGCTGACAACACAAGTAAAACATACTACACAATCAAGTCAAGAATCACGACAAATCTTACGTAAGATCGTCCCAGTTTTAGACTAGAGCTAATCGCCTCTATACCTGAGACCTATTCCACCATTACACTGAACATCGAATGACACGTGTTGACGAGGATCACAGCCGGACATTGCAGCCGTTTCTCAGGTGGGAGACACGTTTTGGAGAGGGCTCACACTGTGACGCATTCATGGTATCTCGGCAGAGGTATCGTCATCGTCATCGTCATCGTCATCCTCTTGCGTTGTCTCGTGGAGCCGACGGGTGTCGAAGCTCAGGCGCTTCGCTTTCAGCCTCAAGGAGCACGCGCCGCAGGACAGGGGAATGCCTTTGCGGCCCAGGCCGATGATGCATCAGCAATCCACTACAACCCCGCCGGTTTGGCCCAAGTAGAAGGCATTCAAACCGTGTTCGGCTCCGCTGCGGTCGGCGGCTCGGTTGAATACCAGAGCCGCACCGGTGTTGACAGTCGCGGCGATTTCAACGGCAGCGTGAACTGGCCGCCTCCAAGCCACTTTTATCTCAGCGCCGACCTCTCCTCGGTCAGATTGCCCATTCTTTCCTCCGTGACTGTCGGAATTGGGCTGACTTCGCCGTTCGGCTCAAATGTGAGCTACCCGGTCGATGGTCCTTTCAACACGGCTGTAACCTCGGCTGCGCTGCCGTTGATTGATATCAAGCCAACCGTCGCGTACAGAGTGACCAAAAATCTGTCGGTCGGTGTGGGCGTCGATATCTATACATTTGCGAGCTTTCTTGGTGAAGGCCATGTGGAACAGAAACTGGTGAGCTCCGGAGCCTTGGGAATCCCGGCCGGATCGTCTATGGAACTGAACGGAACCGGAACCGGCGCCGGTGTAAAGGCCAGCCTGCTCTATACGCCTGTGAGAAACGGAGACGGTCGACCAATCGTCTCCCTCGGGTTCGTCTATCGCTCGCAGGCCGTCGTGCCCTTGAAGGGGTCTCTGGTGGTCAACGGAGCCAAGATCGCCGACGCTTCCACCGATCTAGTGCTGCCGCAAATCTTTACTGGCGCTGTGGCTGTTTGGCCGGTGCGTACAAGCAACAGGGAGTGGAAGGTGGAACTCGATATCGAGTATGTGGGATGGAGTTCAAACAAGAATTTGGACGTATACCTTTCGAATGGAGCAACGTTTCCACAGCCTCAAGATTGGAAGGATGTACCGGTCATCGCACTTGGAACCGAGTACCGATGGCTGAATCCTGCCTGGCTGCCTCACTGGGAGATAGCCGTTCGGTCCGGGTATACGTACACGGATGATCCTGTTCCCGATCGGACCTTCAATCCTGCCACCATTTCCTTGCCGGCTCATACCCTCTCTCTTGGCACCGGCTTTCTCTGCAAGGGCACAGGGCGATTACTGGGGATAATTCCCTGCAGCGGACAGTCACCTCTTTGGCCGAAGGGCATCGGGCTGGACCTAGCCTACCAGGAGTGGTTCTACGAATCACGCACCGTTGTCGACAATCTGAATCCGACCGTCAATGGGACGTACCATGCATCCGTACACCTAGGGACGTTCAGCTTCCTCACTCTATTCTAGCGGCGAGTCGGGGCCGATGGATGTTATTTATCCAGCGCTCGCCGGAGATTTGAGACGGTCGTTGCAGTGAGTCCGGCTTCCCGTAAAGCTTCGTCGCTGGCAGAAGCCAGGTTGTCGAGACTGCCGAATTTCTCTAACAGCTGATTGCGTCGAATCTCACCGATTCCGATGACCTGATCCAGTTTGGAGGCGACCAGTGATTTGCCGCGCAGCTTGCGATGGAACGTGATCGCAAAACGATGGGCTTCGTCACGAATGCGTTGGAGCAGATGGGTGGAAGGAGATTGCGGCTTGAGCAGGATCGGGTTCTTTCTTCCGGCCAGGAAGATGCGCTCCTCCTTGTCGCCACGAGCCTTGGCCAGTCCAAGGATCGGTAGACCTTGTCGTCCGGCTTCCTTGAGCCCCTCCAGAGCGGCAGCCAGTTGGCCTAATCCGCCGTCGATGAGAATCAGATCCGGCTGAGCCAAATATTCACCGGTCCGGCTCGGCTCGCCACGGGTCTCGCCATAGCGGCGGGTCACCACCTCTTTCATACTTGCGAAGTCATTGGCCCCCGTGACCGTCTGGATTTTAAACCGCCGATAGTCCGCCTTCTTCATCTGTCCGTCTTCCCAAACAACCATCGAAGCGACGGATTGGTTACCCATCGTATTAGAGATGTCGAACCCTTCGATCCGGCGAGGAGCCTGTTCCAGACGCAGCAACCGTTGTAGTTCCTCACCGGCCTGCCGGTCAAGCTCTTCATCACGGAGATGGTCGGCGACCGCCGCAGCCGCATTTTCCTCGGCTAACAGGACGAGTTGATGCTTGGTGCCTCGCTCAGGTGAGCGCACATGAACGGATTCGCCTCGCTTGTCGGAGAGCCATCGTTGAATCAATGCGGCGTCCTCGATGTCGGTTGGGATCAGGACTTCTCTCGGTGGCTGCCCGTCCTTGTTGTAGAATTGCTCGATGGCGGAATGCACCAGCTCCTCGTCGGCCACCGCAGCCGACTCAGGCCAGAAGAAATCTTTCCGTCCGATCAGCAAGCCGCCGCGCACGAACAGGATCTGGAGATCCACCGCCGAACCTTGTCTGGCCAAGCCGATCACGTCCTGATCGGTAGCCGAGGTCTGCGTGATCCGCTGCTTTTCCAGCATCCGTTCGATCTTGAAGAGACGGTCCCGCAGCCGGGCTGCTTCCTCGAACTCTTCCCGCTCCGCCGCCGCTTCCATGCGTGCACGGAGATCGTCCAGCAATTCACGATCCCGTCCCTCCAAAAATTGGCGGACCTGTTTGACGATCTGATGGTACTCCTCCTTCGACTGATTGCCGGTGCAGGGCGCCATGCACCGCTTAATCTCAAATTCGATGCAGGCGCGGGCGGCGGTCCCGTCGATATCGATCGTGCACGTGGCGAGAGGAAAGACATGTTTGATGACTTTCAACGTCTCCCGAAGCGCGTTCGCCGGTGTGTAAGGGCCATAGTAGAGGGCCCCGTCTTTTTGCACGCGGCGCACGATCGAGAGGCGAGGAAAATCGTCTTTGACCGGCAGCCGCACATAGGGATACTGCTTGTCGTCCCGCAACACGATGTTGAAGCGGGGTCTGTGCCGTTTGACCAGGTTGCTCTCCAGAATCAGGGCTTCGAGCTCGGATCGGGTCACCATCGTTTCTACGTCGGCGATGTGGCTGACGAGCAGACTGGTCTTGGGGTTGTGGTCCGCCCCCTTCTGGAAATAGGATCGGACGCGGTCTGCGAGCACCGCGGCTTTCCCGATGTAAATGACCTCTCCTTGCTCGTTCTTGAAGAGGTAGACGCCGGGGCTGCCGGGCAGATGGGAGAGTTTGGACTGAAGAACGTCGATCGTCATGCGTCAACCGCCATGTATCAATCATAAGACTACCAGGAGCAGGTCCGACATTTCCCTCAGTGGACCCCCTGACGATCGATGAGACGCTATTTCAATCCCCTGACAAATGACGGGCTCAATGTCCCTCGGGCGACTTCTGCCACCGGCCCTTTCATGGTAAGGCTGAAGTCCTGAGCCACATCGATTTTCAGGACCCCGCCCAGCATCTTGACGGTGACGGGACTCTTGACCAATCCTAATCGCACCGCTGCGCCGGCTGCGGCGCAGGATGAAGAGCCCGAGGCCTGCGTCTCTCCGGCGCCTCGCTCCCAAATCAGAATGGAGATTTCCTTAGGCCCGGTTGGAACAGCCAGCTGCACGTTCGTCCGTTTAGGAAACAGCTCGTGGTTTTCTAGGGCCGGCCCAAGCGCCAGGAGTTCTTCCCGTGACCAGGCTTCTCCGACAGGCTTGAAGACGACACAATGTGGATTGCCGACGCTCACGCCGGTAAAAGTCAGGGGCCGTCCGGCAGCTTGGATCGGTTGCTGAATCAACTCGGGCATGTCGAGTGAGCAGGGGAGAGTGCCTGGCTTGAACGTGGCGATGCCCATCTCAACGGTTACCGCGCTCGCATCCCCGTGGCGATCGACGTGCAGATCGATTGTGACGAGGCCGCCCTTTGTCTCGACTGTGAAGTGCTTCTTCTTCGTTTTACCGGTCGCGTGAAGATAGCGCGCAAAGATTCTGAGGCCGTTCCCTGATTTTTCCGCCTCGCTGCCGTCCGGGTTGAAAATGCGCAGCCCGAAATCGGCTCGTTTGGAAGGGATCAAGGCTAAAATCCCATCACTGCCTATGCCCCAATTGCGATCGCAGATAGCCTTGATGTTTTTGGGAGTCAAATGAAAGGTGATTTCCTTGGGATCCATCACCAGATAGTCATTGCCGAGCCCATGTCCGCGAAAGAAACCGTTCTTCATGGCGAGTTCCTTTGGTGTTGCAGTCTTCGTGAAGCGTGAAGCGGGTGAACAATACTGTGGGGACTCGGAATCGTCAATGGGACGAAGAAGTCCGCGGTCGGAAACCGTCAGGTCACCTTTGCAGCGACAAGAGACGAGCGGCGCTTGCCTCGCGGACTCGTCGATGCGGGCTAAGCCGGCGAAGCGGGCTTCTCGGCGGGTTAACCAATCTTCACGCCGACCGGTGTTCGTACATACTCAGGCCGGACCCCAAGCCCGATCATCCTGGCGGGGAGACGCCGTAAAAAAGGGAACCGCGCCAGAAGCCGGACTGCAAAGGGAGGCGACAGCCGACTTGTGCTGTCCAGCACCTGCCTGATGACGCGATTCTGGACGATGAGTTGGGCACCTTGAGTCAGCTGAGTAGGCCACAGACGGCGGGCTTGCACCTTGGCCAAATCCGATTCAGCCACCAGCCCGTCGCGCAACGGTTGTGTCAACAGATTGGCCGTCGCCACCGCGTCCTGAATCGCCAGGTTGATGCCGACTCCCCCAACCGGCGACATGGCGTGAGCTGCGTCTCCGATACAGAGGAGTCCAGGCTGATACCACTGGCGCAACCGATCGACTTGTACGGTCAGCAGTTTGATCGGTTCCCAGTCTAACAGTTCGTGAACGCGGTCTGCGGCAAACGGGGCCAACTTCGCCACGCTGTCGCGGAACAACGAGAGGCCGTTCGCTCGAACTTCGCCCAGGGAACCCTTGGTAATGACAAAGCCGCACTGCCAGTAGTCGCCCCGGTTCAACATGATAAAGATTCGACCGGCATCGAAGCGGCCCATCGGATCGACCGGGTCCTCCGGCTTGCGTGACAATCGGAACCACAACACGTCCATCGGCGCGCCGAATTCTTCTACTACCAGCCCCGCCCTCTTACGGACAATCGATTGTCGGCCATCGGCTCCCACGACAAGTGCGGCCCGAACCTCCAACGGGCCCGTTGCCGTTTCAGCGCGAAGCCCTATGACAGAGCCTTTGCTCTCGATCACGTCCGTCACTTCCGCCCTCATCCGAACGTGAAATCCAGGATAGGGGCTCCCCACCTCCACGAGAAAGTTGAGGAAGTCCCACTGCGGCATGAAGGCGACGTAGCGGCATTGAGTCGGCAGATGAGAGAAATCCGCCACCGTGAACTCCAGATCACCGAACCGTGCGTTGATCCGCTGCACTTTCTGGTGAGGCAATCGAAGGAATCGTTCGAGCACGCCCAGCTCATGCATGATCTCCAACGTCGAGGGGTGCAAGGTGTCGCCGCGAAAATCCCGCAGAAAATCCGCGTGCTTTTCGAGGACGAGCACCGAGACACCGGCCCGGGCCAGCAGGAGCCCCAGCATCATCCCGGCCGGCCCTCCGCCGGCAATGCAGCACTGGACTGAGATGGTTTCCGGCATCACATCTTCCGACAGAAAGCGGAGAAAATGGACCGGCAGGATTATAAGCTGAAAATTCGAAATTGCGAAACCGTGACGCGGCGGGTTCGCGGAGACCCGACACGAGGCATGTGCACTGCCGCTACCTCTCTGAAAATCACCCCCAAAAGAATGCACCTAATGGCGGGAGATGAGCAGGTTGGCGGAAGCAGGAGAAAAAGCTATAATCAAACTAGATGAAGACTAGATTGGAGGTGCAGTATGGAGATAGGGGCTTTTGAAGCCAAAACACATTTGTCGGCGTTGCTTGAACGGGTGAGCAAGGGAGAAACTATCACGATAACCAGGCATGGCGTTCCAGCCGCGATGCTGGTTCCCGTGGAAGGAGCAGGGCGCCGCCCCGCGCACGCAGCTGTGGTAGAGGGAATGCGCGATCTGCGGAAGAGGGTCAAGGCAGACCGGATGAGCGTCAAAGAGATGATCGAGGAGGGCAGGCGGGTGTGAAGGAAATCGTAATCGATGCATCGGTAACCCTCGCATGGTGCTTTCCGGATGAAAAGAGCGTCTATGCGGAAGGTGTGCTCGAAGCCCTCGAAGGACGCGCGGTGCTGGTGCCGGCTGTATGGGCATTGGAAGTTGCCAATGGCCTGTTGGTGGGCGAACGGCGAAAAAGAATAGAGCAGCCGGACATTCTTCGGTTCACAAAGCTCCTGGAAGCGCTGGCGGTGCAGGAAGTAGCCCTACCGGCAAGTGCCACTATCGAAGGTGTTTTGCCGTTGGCCCGGGAATACAAGCTATCTGCATACGATGCCTCTTACCTCGAGGTCGCCATTCGAAGCGGTGCGGAACTGGCGACGGCTGACGAGGGGCTTGAAAAAGCGGCTCGGAAGGCAGGCGTGCCTATTATGACGCCGCGGGCAGGCAAAGGAAGGCGGTAGCGGGGAAGGTTCCCGACGAATCCGAAGTGCGGCTGTCGGAGCAGCTCGGGATCGACAAACTCCAGATTCTAGAAGTACTCCCTTACCCGGTCAATGGTTCAAGGTGGGAAGCTGGATTGGATACTATCCAGGGCAGCCAAGAGCGCGGCGCGATCCTTGGACTTCACGACGGCGAACAGTTCCATGAGCCAAGCGCGGTATCGAGCAAAGACCTCCTCGGTCTGGACAAAGTGCGTCGTTCCATCAAAACTCCAATCGGCATGAAAACTCTCCGGTTGC
>PHGD01000032.1 GCA_011090425.1 Nitrospira sp. LK70
GCGAAAGTGCGACGCCGTCGCTTCCGCCGTCTGTATGGCAAAAGGTAAGCGTGCCCCACCGAGAATCTTTCTCGATTCCGGAGTCGTCCTGGAAGGACTTCTCGCTCCCTGGAGCGCCTCACGTGCCATTCTGATCCTTGCTCGACAGAGGGTATTGCGTCTCATTTTGGCGGACTCCGACACCATTTGTGGATCCTGACTCTCTTTCTTGGGATCAAGCAACTACGCCGGCTTCCTTGCTCTCTGAGGCGCGCTCACCATTTGTGTTATGGGCCTTCGCCGGGCTGAGCTCTTCCTCCAAGACTTGAATCGCGCCGCTGATGCGCAAGAGGGTTTGGTGGAGATTCGTTTGTTGTTGCTCCAACTCCGTCGCTCGCGCTCTACCAGCATGAAATTCTTTTTTCAGTGTTTCCAGCCGTCGTTGTAGCTGTTCGCGCATGGGTAATCCTTTCTCACGCAATTAAAATCCTGGATGGTCTCAAGTTTGAGCTGTTCTGTAAGGAAATTAGGCTTTACCGATCGCAATCCAGCTAAAAATCTGCCATCGGCTGTTTTTCTCCTCACTGCACTTAAAAAGAATTTTAAATCCTGAGGTCGTTACGTCATTTGCACCAACGCCTGCTTTCAAAGCATAGGAATCATATCCCGGGTCATTGAGAGATATGATCACAGCTGGAATTGCACGAAATTGCCTGGGGAAGCTGACATCTGCCGTATTATAGAGTTGATCTAGTTCATCCGTCTTCTTAAGAGCTCCCCAAGAGATTTGCAGGGTTCCAAGAATTACATACCCTTTGTCAGTCGCATCTCCTCCCCAATTGAAAGTCCCATCCACGACGATACTGCCGGCGAACCATGCATTCCCCCCTCCTGGATCCTGACCTCCCCCTCTACCTCCGACATTGAGGCTCCCAGGGTAGAACAACTTGGGAGTGTGTACGCCACTTGTAAACTCCTTGCTATCATTGAGGCGCAACCAGGAATCATAGCCATGGATAGCTTGTTTACCCTCCAACGCGATACTTCCTGATACGTCCAACTTTGCCTTTGGCTCTGTCGTGCCAATCCCGACGTTGCCGGCATTACTTTGGAGGGTCAGTGGCCGAGCGGTAGTGTTCGCATCACAAGAATTGATAACTCCGCCGGCAGTAACACCAGGCGTGTGTTGCCCACCGAATTGCAGACCGGTTAAAAGGCCACTGACGGTCTGCATGACCTCTAATGGTGCATGAGGCGTCGATGTCCCAATGCCGACATTGCCATCCGCCTGCAGAGTCATGACCGTTACATCCGGAATACTTCCCCATTGATTGGAATCTTGCGGATTCCCCGACAACTTGATATCCAAACGAGTTCTCCCGTTTCCCCCCTCTTCGAAAGCGCCGACGGATAATCCCATGCTGTTACTATTCTTAATTTGGGGAACCCCTGGCCTCTGCAGATGAAGTACGGGACTGGTTTCAATTTGTGTCGTGGAATTCGCTCCGCTCACACTTAGGTTCGCCTTCGGGTCTGCGGTTCCAATCCCGACTTTGCCCCCTTCTGATATAGTTAACCTAAAGTCACACATCGCACCGTCAGCGCGATTGCCATCACAACTCTTCCCGCTGCTGTCAGTTTTATATTCCCAAATCTCAAGAGCATTCTTACGGTAGTCTTTGTTCATGTGCCAGAAGGCCCATTCATGCGTTCTATTATCTTCATCTGTTCGCTTAAATCGTAGACTGTGAATCCCGCTATCGGGTGACTTCAACGAAATATGTCCGGAAACCACTAAGGGAGCATCGGGCTCCGTTTCTCCAATTCCCAACGGCCCTGAGATGTACCATTTGTCACTCATCGGTCAGCTCCTTTGATAAGGCAACGTATGGCTTGAACTGCATAGTTGCTACTCGTGTTCGTGATTGATACGTCTTACTCCTCAGGTCTGGTTTTGGTCGCTGGTTCTGGAAGGACAAGTTGATCAAAGACCAGCCCACTCGATCCTTCGCCCCGTCCTACTTCATTCTTCCGTCCGACCCAGAGATAGGATTCGCCGTTCGTCCAGCGCGTGTACTGGTACGCACGAGAAATGCGGACACCTTCACGCGGCACTTCCTCACCGTACAGGGGCTTTCCCGCTTGATTGGCGGTCCAGAGCTCCGTCATGACTCTCCCTCGTGGCGGACGGCCTGTTGTGAATCCGAGGCGATCGGCACGATCTGGTTTGATCGGCACCGGCAGCATCGGCACCCAGTGGGAAGGGACTTCCGAGGCGAGCTTATAAAGCCTGGTCAGAATCGCGTCCGGTCCAGCCGATGGAGGAGTCTTCTCCTTGCGTGAACTGAAGTAGGCCTCCGATTGATTGAGTGGACGGCCAAGAGCGCTTTCAATCGTCCGCTCGACCGCCCACACCATGTTGGCCATCTCGTCCCGCATGAACAGCACTTCTTCGATCGATTTGCCCTGGAGACTCCTTCCCAGGGTCGGCGGGAGAAAGAGGGCATCGGTCTTGGACTCGTCGCCGGAGAGATGAAACAGGTCCCAGGGCACTAAGCCGGGCGATAAACCTTTGGCCTTGCGATCTTTATCAAGTGCTCGCGTGGAAGGAATTGAAGTGTGCACATCAAACGTGTCCGTTACCGTTAAGGTGTCCGTATAGCAGAGCGTTCCGACGGGGAGCGTCACGGGAATGATGAACCAATCATCACCAGAGACCAGGCCGAAGTCGATCAGGAGCAAGTGGGCCAACTGTTGCTCACCAGCGGCGATCGCACCAAAATCAACCTTGGCATCTTCAAATTCCCAGTAGCGCGACACCGGCATGCCGGGAAACCGGACCGGCGTCGGGATCAGACTCAATGAGAAGGTCTTGTTGTCAGGTGGTGGGGGATCAGGTGCTAGCGCTCCCAGCGACGCGCCGGCGACAGCATCGAAGGAATACCAATCCAAGTGACCATCTGCATATTCGGTTGCGCTCAGGACGGCCTCACCCTGTGGAGTGGAAGCAGCAATGAGGGCTTGGTATTCCAAACGGGGTGGGACCCATGAACTCTCATGTGGTTCGCCGACTAGTTCATCATGCCAGGCTTTCCATTTATCCGCGATTGGTTGAAGCATGTCACGCTCTGAGGCAGTCATAGCTTGCCAATCGGCTACACCAGTTTTAACTCGGTTTTGATAGGGATTCAGATCCGTTTGATCGCCAAGAGAGCCTCCTTCGAGCACAATTTTGAAAATGGAACGGAGTAAGACCCCATCCAGTACACGACCGGCCATGACCTGGAGAAAACGCAGAGTATCCGAATCAGACATCATCTTCAGGAGGAGTTTCTCTTCTTCAGGAGGGGCCAGTGAAAATTGTTGAATGATGTTTGTGCGCAAGCTTCCCGCGCCCATCTTCTCCATCAGACGTACAAAGTGCCTCCCGGCCTCAGCGGCAAATCGCAGGTGTCGGACTTGACGCGCCTTCCAGGCCGGTTGCCCATGTTCGATTGTCTTAAAATAAATGGGTTCTCGCTGGATGACCTCTCGTTCGACCAAGACCTCCAGCGGCACCGTCCCATTAAGTTGTTCACCTTCCACCTTGATTTGCGAGGGTGGCACACCCGGTGGTCGAAGATGGTAGCGCGAGATGGGCGCGCAGGTGACTTTTAGCTCGGCCCAGATCGGCGAGCCCGCGTCTTCTCCCCAGAATTCGAGCAACTGCCACTGCCGGGCCAACAGCCACAGCGGATCGTGCACCTCGGCATTCAATCCATATTGCAGAGTGGTATCACGGGAGTAGGGCTCCAAACGGGTCCATTTGGGTTTCAGCGGGTCCATGGCGGTTTATTGGTTTCCTTTCAACAGGGACGAACGGACCTCTTACGGGAATTTGTCCGGATCGACGTACATCGCCGGCAGATATTGCCCGAGTTCTCCCAAGGCCGTGAGATCCACGGCGCGCAGTTTGGCCAGCTCCAATGTCTCGCGTAACGTCTTCTCCAGGGTGGCGGAGTCCCACTTGTCGACGCCGTCCGGCGCGAGGGCAAGCAACAGCGCTTGAGGAGCCCGTGGCTGCGGCGCATCGTAATGAAACGTGAGACCCGTCACTTCTTCTTTGTTCGGAATTGACTCGACCCATTCCTCAACCAACAGTCCTGCGAGCGTTTTCGTAAAGTCCTTCACAGTCGTGAGGCAGGCGAGGGAGAGGCGATTGCCTTGAGGAGGATTCTCCAACGCTACCCACCGTTCCTTGTCATCATAAGGCAGCTGACCGATCTGGAACTCGAGCAAGGGACCATTCAGCGCTTCTGCGTACTGCATGGTGGTGTCGAGGCGAGCGGCTCCGTCTCGCACACGGGCGATGCGTTGGAACCAGGTGATCGAGGCCAAAGGATCGTCGCGGTCGTCTTGCCAGGCGGGCGATTTGGCGAACGTCTGGGTCAGATCTTTCCCATTCTCCGGCGTGAACGCGGGAAGGACTCGAAAATCTTCCCCAAAGATTTCTTTGAGCACCGAGAGCGCTTGCTCCGTAGTGTGAATCGATGTCGGTACCGTTTGAGCACGCTTCTGACGATTCTGTGCCTCACTCAAGACGGCGCGTGCCTGCGCATGCAATTGTTTGATTGCGGCATTGCTTGTATCTGTCAGATTGGACGGAATGGAACCCATGAGACCATAGGAGGCCAGCCCGATCAAGGCTTGTCGTACAGCCGTGGGATCAGCGAGCGGAATTTCAGGCTTCTCAGGCAGCTTGGTGCGTAACAGGTCAATCGCCTTGAGAAATGCGTCCCGCGCAGCGGTGGCTCGGGCGACCAGGGTTTGATCTACTGGCAATGTGGCATCGCTGGCAGCATGTTCGGGCAATTGAACATCGCGCGGCTCCAAGGCACGTGCCCCGGTGATCAGATGCCGGATACTCCGGGTGATTTCTAATACCTCTCCGAGATGCAGTGCGGTCTTTTCTGGTGGACGGGCAAAGTCTAGAGACGTGATGGTGACGGAGGGCTTTCGCTTGTGCACATGGTAGACGATTCGTTGTTCAATCTCTGAATACATGCCGCCCTGTTCACCATCTAATAGATAGACAAGGTCCAACGGAGCGAGCTGAGGATCCCCAGGAACGGAATTAAGGTCCTTGATCGTGACGTCGAATGTCTGTTTCCCATTCAGGGTGGGGTCTGTATATTCGACCGCGCATGTCGCCTTGTCAGCCTCTGATCCAAGGAGCTGCGCGACCCAAGCATTGAGCACCGGTTCGGCTTGGGCTCTGGGTGTCGTGATGCCCCATGGAAACGTGGTTGGCGGTGGACCAAAGATCACACTGATTCGATGGGTATGGTTGATGCCCGTGCGCGGCGTGCGAACGAACTCAATTTCAGGGGGCGGGGTTTCTCCCCGCGTGATGGCTTCTAACGTAGCCCCTGCCCGGACAGGATTTCCTTGCGCGACATGATGGACCGATTCGGCCAAGACGAGATCGGCCACGGCGTCGAGAGCCTCGCCCAGCCGGTTCAGTTCGCTTTGCATATCTGACTTATTTTGAGCGGTAGCCGTGCTGAAATCGCTGCTGTTCCAATCAATAGAGCTTTGTAATAACTTCAACCCATCCAGCACCAGGTTCTCGAGCTTGGTCTTATCCTTCTCATTTGGATTAGCTGTTGTGATGAGCTCGGTGGAGCCGGGCGCTATCTTCCGAAATGCCGGGATAAAACCATCTAAACCTCTCTCATGCAGTGCCCGCTCGAACCGATAGCCCAGCAAGGTCCCGAGCGACTGGCCGCCGCGCACTCCATCTACTAGATGCAAGGCAAGTCGGATCCGATCGGATGTCAGATTAATGGCCAACGCGTTGCTGTCATGGTTCTGCTCGGTGTCACCCGATCGCCGTACAAGATACCCGCTCCGTAGGATGGCGGCCGTCGTGGCGTGGGCGAGGGACGGGGCATGGATGTAGGCATCAGGATCCTTATTATTGTTTCCCTGGTCCGGTTCAAGATTCTCGACCCACCCATACCCGCCGATAGAGAGCCCTATGGATGGTTGTTTGGGCGGTGCTGGATTTCGAAGTTCGTGCAGCTGCTTGGTAGCCAGAGACGTAATCCACGCATCCAGCCGATGCGAGCAGAGATCGAGTGTCTCTCGCAACAAGAGATCATGAGCTTCCTTCGGGAGCGTTTTGAGATGATCGGTACTCTCTTTCTTATCACGGAGAAGAGCTAGGAGTGATGCAGTATCATTCTCACTGAAATCACTGTCACCGACCAACGGAAGTTTCAAAAGAAAGAGGCCGGAGGGAGAGGTGAACACCGTTCGTTGATGTGGTGTTACCGTCTGTTGAGGCGGTGTCACCGTGTTGTCTCTTAGCATGGCGTCCAGGGCAGCCTGAAGCTCTGTAGGCAAGGGAGTCCTGCCGGTCTTCGCGAAATCTTCTAAGGTTACAGGAGATGATACCGCCACAATCCTGGTACAGTTCCGCCCGACATACTTGAGCCCCGTCGGCGTCATCGCCAGGACTTGCAGAAGCCTGTCGCTGTTATCCTTCTGTTGATCCCTGTGATTCGGTCGAACCAGTTGAGGGACGCGTTCCAGTGATTCACTCCAAAACTTCCGTAGCGCACGTAGACAGGCCACCGGATCAGGCAGGATCGTCTCGTTCTTAGCCTCACCGAGCGCCATCACAGGGAGCACTCCATAGGGCTGGGTCCCGATCCGCAGGGCGGGGAGGGGCCCACGGGCGCGCACGTACTTCGTAAAATGGTCCCGCATCTTGTCGATCTCATCTTGGCGTGTGCCCTTGAGCTCCAACATTGTTTCGAGGAAATCCCCCCAGGTGGATTGCCACAGAATCCTGTTCATCTCTTCGGCAGCCCGTTGCTCCTGGGTAAGAGCATCTTGCACGTTGATCAGGTGGGTCGCCTTGATGCCCAGAGCCTCTGCCATGACTGCATAGTTCGGCTGGGAGTCAGGATCTATCAAAGCGACTTGCTGCCGCTCGATCTCAAAGCTATCGACATCTTCCGAGTTGTATCCCGATGATGCACTGATCGTATTATTCGTGGGGGTACCCTGAGAGACGAATGCGAGCCCCTGCGTGTAGTGATGAGCTTCGAGGGCCTTTTCAAAACGCTGCCCTGCATCCTCAGCCTTGTTAAGCGAAGCCTTGACGCCATAGACGAACAATTGGTCGATTTTCCACTTACTACCGGGCAGGTCTATCGTTAACCCCATGCCTATCTGCTCCGCCTTGGCAAAGTTCACGAGCCAGCCGACATAGGGATCATCCTTAAACTTGTCCGGAGTGAGGCCTTCATCGAGCCGTGGCATGACGAAGATGCGGTCCGAACCGTCTTCGTATTTGATGTTTCTTCCTTGTTTGAAAAGGGCCTTGGATTTCTGCGTCTTCTGACCATTCTGTTCCACTTCTTCATAGAAAAGCGTCCCGCTCGCCACCCAATAGTCAGGCAGGAGGTCAGTACAGGGCGTATGAGCTGTCTTGGGATCGACCAGCGGTTCTGCCTTATTCGTCGACACTTGCTTCGCGATCCACGCAGCGCGCTGGGTGCCAAAGACTTGCACCAACTGTGTCCAGACATTGCGTTGTTCATCCGTATTTTTGGCCAGTTGGGTTTGCTGCCAAAAGCGTTTCCCCCATTGCATCTCGACCTCGGTCAAGCGACGCTCGAAGGAATCCACATGCACCGTATCGGGATACACGCGAATGCGAAGCTGGTTGCCACGAAACCGCGTCTCCAACCTGATCGGCAGCAGGAGAAGCGGCACATCGGTTGTGAGATTAAAGGCAATGGTCTGAGCGGCTTTGGCTGATGAAGTTGATGGCATAGTGAATCCAGGACTTCCTGATTGACGATTGTGGTTACGTTGGAGTTTGTTCCGGTTGCTACATGACCTTGATTTCCCGATAGAACCTTTCCAGAAGAATCTTGCCGGCAATCTCTGCGCTGGTTTGTCCTTTACTTGCAAAAGATATGTAGGCACCATCCGGAGCGTCTGGATCCCCCATGTACGGTTCGGTGAAATGTTCCTCGATGAAAAACTTATACGGTATGTTGTTTGGGGGTGGATCCTTCGTGACCTCAAGACTGAACCCCAGGAGCGCCACACCGGTGATCGGTGAGAAACGCAAGACAGGAAGCAGGGGAGCAGACGCGGGATCAACATTGCCATCGGAACCTTTCTTGCGGGCGTAGATCAGTGCATTGGGGTAGCGGATGACCAGTTCACTGCGGATCAAGAGGAATGTGAGATCACCACCGCGACCTGGGGCGAGATGATTCCCCAGGTCCAGAGGCTTCCCGTCCTTCACGTTTTCCCAATCACCGATCGGTGCCGAGAGATCTGGCGCTTGAGAATTCTTAGCGCCACCGACCTCCCAGAACTGTCGGAAGTACGTCACATTCAACATGGTGGGAAATTCGCGCCAGAGGAATTCACGGCTGAGCTCATGGTTCAGTCCCACCATATAGCCCTCAATGAATGGTGCATCCACTGAGAGCGTCGTCGCTCGATCATTGGGAATCTTGTTGAGTCCAGGCAGCAGCATCTCGGGGAACTGATCCCGTAACGGCTCATACATGGGGTTGGAAAACGACGGCGCATAGGTGAACGGGCCAAGCTCGCCATGCTGTTGAAAACGCTCTTCCTGTGAGACAGATTTTGTGAGACGGGGTTGGCTTGGACGGCGCACCCGATGAGCAACGTCCGCTGCGAACGTCGTTCGTGGTTCGGTCTGTGTCAGCCAGTCTCGTTTGAGATCGTCAAGATGTGAGGCGTCGGTCCCCGCTGCTTTAGCCACTCTGGGCGAACGTTTCGACAGGCTGTCTCCTGATACCGGCCGGTCTCCCTCTCTCACCCCTGGGGGAGGGGCAATGAGATCAGGATCGTAGTCACTGATGGTTCCCTTCAAGGACCAGGCTCGACCGGCTCGGGTCATGCGGCGAAACTGCGGGATGATGGCGACCTGTTCCAACGGTGTCAGCGGGCGAGCGGCTAACGCATGGGTTTGGATGCGATCGGCAGACAAGGCTCGGTCATAGATGGCCACTTCATCGATGAGGCCGTGGAATGGACGGGGCCGAGAGGCCTGGGCTTGGTTCCCTAGACCAAGGCCGGCCTCAATAAGGTTGCCTTGGGTCGGTTGCTGAGGGTTAATGCGCCCAGGCGCCGAGTGCTCGCTATCGAGCACCCCGTTTATGTAGATCCGAATCGTCAGCCCATCATAGGTGGCGCTAATATGGACCAGGACATTGTGGTCGATTCGCGTATTGCTGTACGCATGCACCTCCACATGGTCCGTGCTCGGTCTGAGCTGCGCCAAGACTCGGCCGTCTGGATCGATGTTGAGCCCATATTGGGCCAAGGTAGAATAGCTCGATTTTTCGAGGATACGTTGAGAAATGGTGGGATCAGCAGGATGTGGTCCCATCCATCGGATAACTGCTTCCATCGTGACAAACGACGGATTGAGAGAGTCGCTATTATGGACAACAATCCGCCCTGACGTACCGTCGAACTTTGCCGCTGCATCACCCTCGCCACGACCTGGCGATCCAAAGGTGACGCCTCCTTCTACCTGCACACTATGGTTATCGTTGCCCGATGAATCCCGCACGGTGGTACTTCCTTGAGATTCATTGAAGCGGTAGTACGCCACTGGCTGGTCAGCGAGAACTGCGGCGGCAAAGCTGGTGAGGGACTCATCGGCCTGCTGTGCTGACTGCGCCGATGTGCCGGCTTTGGCCACTGCATCTCTGGACCTGCCACGTTCTCCATTCAGCTGAGTGTGGGAGAGCTGTCGAAATCCGCCCTTGGCGGAATTGAGAGGATCGTTCGCCGGAAGCGGTGCTGGTTCTGTCATTTGTAAGAAGGCATAGGGTGTGAGGGCTTGGAGCCGCTTCTTATGGATCGAGTCGGTGACACAACAGGCGAGCTGCTTGCGCTGCAGTAATTCGTTTGCGGCTTGCAGTTCCCCGACCTCTCTCCAGACCGCCGCGACGATGTGTTCTTGCTCCTTCTGAATGATGCTGGTACCAAGCGCCGCCGCAACGCGATAGCGAGGATCGAGATTCAGGGTCTCCAACCACTTGTGTGTTTTTAGCTGTGCCGAAACCTCATGAGGTGGGGCGTGCCAGCTGCCATACGTTGGGAGGGGAAGCGGCGTCATTTCGTCCTTTGTTTCGGGAGGAGTTGTGAGCAGAACCCGCAGAGCCTCTTTGTTAAAGCCAGGTGGTAAGTTGCTGGCCGATGATGAGGTCTCGTCTGTGGAAATCCGCAATGCGCTGGGAATTGAAACGGTGAGCCTGGCCCGGGATTTCTCCATGCCATTCCCAGGATCGCTGATGTCCATCTCACCCGCGATACCCTCCAGAGCCGCCTCCTCTTCTTCAACACTGAGCGGCTGAAGCTGTTGCGCGAGCTTGATGAACTGATCCTCATCGCCCGTGCTGAAGCTCCAGTGGTAATACACCGGCAACTTCACCTCATCGTCCTTCTTAAATTCCCAATGGGCGAGAGCTTCCCGATTCGGGTCGAATTCTTCCCCAAGCCCCGCTTTGCGCCCCGCTTCGAACGCGGGGACCAGGCAGGCTTCATAAGGAATGTGTGCCACGAGCTTTCGCGGGCACAAGAGGCGCGAGAGATTTCGATCCTGTGGATCATCTTTCAAGCGAGTTGCGACAGTCGCAGCGTCGGGGTTCTGACCGAGATCTCCGGCGTACACCGCATGAGCCCAGGCCCAGGATTCATCGAGGGTGGGAGGCAGTTCCTTAATGGGACAGGAGAGGACCGGAAGCCGGTTGTCGGTCGGTGGCGTGATCGTGGCCTTGCTCTTCTCCACCACCACAAGCACGAGCCAGGGTCGGAGACGATCCTTGCTCTGCGTGCCCGGCGTGAACAGCCAGGGGAAATCCGGTCGGTCGAATTCGATGAAGGCAAACCGTTCCGGTGGATAGTCAGGAGTCAAGTGCAGCGGTCCGGTGCGGATGATCTCGCGCACATCGATGCCCACCACATCGCCGGGGCCGTAGAGCTGCGGAGGGCCTGTGCCTTCTGGTTCGACTTGTTTGCCGTTCAAGGTCACGGTCACTGGCAGCAAGACTCCACCCGATTTGACATCCGGTAGGGTGTTGTCTCCCAAGTCCGGTGTCGTGATCAGTTGAGCCATGCCGGAACGGACCCAGGGCAAAAAATAATAGGTGCTCACCGTTCGCCTCGTTTTCTGCCGATATCCGGCACCACCCACGTCCGTCGTTTAGGAGACCGTTGCCTCGCTTGGGTTGCGCGTGCATGAGCGGCGGAGTAGCTCATGACCGGCTCGGCGACCGCCGCCATGCCCTCCATGGCCTCTTTAAATATGCTGGAAGGAGACGGCGCTTCGGCTGGTCGGGTTGCCCGCGCTTTCGGTTCAGGACCTTCATCTTCCTCGCCCACCACACGATATCCCGCTGGCTTCAGCGTGAGGCCCTGATCCCACCAGGTAGGATCCCCATACTTGGCCGGTCCCGCAGCACGCATTGGGGATTGTCCTGCCGCGCCGAGATGAGCCACTCGATCCAGGTACGTCGCCGCTTCCAGCTTTGATGTAGGCTGCTCATCCTTGGACAATTTGGCTGCTACAATGTCACGCGTCACTGGCTCCCCGCAGGTAAAGCCATCTTTGGCTTTGACGCGGCGGCCAGAATTCTTTTCCTCAAAGGAGGGCGCCGCCAGTTTTTCCGCGTCTGTCATGACATAGAACTGAGCCCGCGCAAACCAATCCGACAGGGACGAGACGGTCAATGCGGATGTGCTCGGTGTTTTTCCCTTCTCCATGACTTGGAGTGCAAAGGTGGTGGCGCCTGTTGGAGTCGTTGTGCCGTACTTGGTAATGGGATCGGTATTCAACGGGACCAAACGTTGATTGATGTGCAGCTCGGCAAGGGGATGGATCAAGACTCTCTTTTTTGGCGGGGTAGTTGCCGGATCCTTGGGCGGAATCGAATCTCGGAAGGTGACTAATGGATTCTCTCCCACCGGCAACTGCGAGGACCAGTTGCTGAACTTTTGCAACTCCTTGAGCAGTTCGTTCCCGACATCCGTCGGCGGAGGCAGACGTGGAGGCTCGGCGCGCCCGATAATCGCAGAGAATTCTGCTGTTTCCTTCATGAGCAGAATTTCAAAGTGGGCCTTCCCCCACACATGCCACGGGGAGGGCCCCTCTAGATTGACCTGGAGACCGACGGCCATCAACGTCAGACCAGACACCTTCACGCTCACCATGGCTTCAAACGAGGCGATCACGCCGAACGGTTGGAACTGGATTAGGGCGTCGAACCCGAGCAACCCGATGATCTCGACGAATCCTGCGATATGTACATAGAGGTCAAGATGCGCGCCGAACTGGACCGTGTTGGACGTGAGGGCAAAGTAGGCGGAGAGTTGCAGCCGCACTTCGACGCCGCTCTCCTTCATATGCAACCCAATCGCAACTCGCTCGACGGAGGGGAACCCGGCGGGGACTTGAAATGCCGGATGATAGCCTCCGACGGAGAGCAGGAACATCGGCTTCGCTCCGAAGCTGGCACGTAAGGCCATGCCTCCGGTGATGGTAAAGGGGCCGATGGTGGAGTCGTACAAATAGGCATCCAGCGAGATGTCTCCGCTGCCGAAATCGAAGATACCCAGGGTATCGAGCTGAAGCTTGATCTTCGGAGTGTCTTGCTCTTTTTCTTCACCGTCAGTGCCTGAACCTCCGGCCTGACCGGACTCGTCTGTCTTCCCGGGGAGCGTGACGCGCAGGCGGCCCAGGATCATCAGACGGAACGACTCGGAAAATTCCAGGATAATCCCGATCTCCATCGACAGAAGCGGCGGCGATCCCCCCCAGCCGATGATGGCCATGGGGCCAAACAGGAATCGGTCTCTTGCCGGTGGGAAAATGGCGCTGAGATTACTGATGATCTGCGGCGCGTTCTCCACGACATTCTGCGGAAAGAGAATCGATCCTAAGGCGCCTCGACGGAGGCCTTCTTGCAAGGCCTTCGTGTTCGCTATACGATTGACACCGAGGAGACCGCCGAGCCCATTGAGACTGAACCCATAGCCGAGCTGGATCCCGGGATCGAAGCGGACGGAGATGATGACGAGGAGTGAAAAACCTGGTTTGCCATCCGGCATCTTCGTGGTGAGAAGGCCCACGGCTGTGAGGGAAAACTTTTGGGCGATCTCCAGTTGCAAGACTCCGGCGTATTGTTCCTTCTCAAAATCGAAATAGAGATAGCCGCCGCCGGTGACCACCTGGGCCTTGATCACTAGTCCGATGCCGTTCGGGGGCTTGAAGCCGAGGTCGAGATTCGCGACGCCGAGATTGCCGCCCTTTTGCGGGAAACTGAGCGTAGCCTGAAGGCCAAACCGTTCCACGATGGCGGAGACCGGTCCCAGTTGAACCCTCACGGTCGTGGCCGTGACCGCTCGAATCGCACTCTCTTTCGTTTTGCTATCTTCCTTGGCCTCCAAGGCGAGGTAGACGGAATCGATCTTGATGACCCCGAAGAGATCGACGTTGACGGGTAAGGTCGTCTCCAGTCCCGCGCCACCTTTAAAATAGAGACCTTTCTTGTTGGACCAGCCGAGTGCTAGGTCGGAACTTATACTAAATTCGTCAACCGATGACACAGCCTTCTTCACAAACGAGTCGGCACCCGATAGAGTAAGTAGAAGGCGCAACCTTTCTAGGTCACACTCCACAAAGGCGTCATAGTGACTGCCAGATACACGCTCCACTCCACCTCTGAAACGAATCTTTTTCACGTCAAGTTTCGAGCCGCCGGGGAACGATAGAAGCGTTTTTGGGTTGTCGTTACTTGACTCGTAACAGACGCCCACGCCCAGCCTAACTTCTGCGGAGCTTGCACCACCAAATAACGCCGTTTGCAGGATAGGTGGCTGATTTGGTCGCACAATCAAATTGACGCCATTTGCTAGATCCGCACCTCCTTCCAACTCAAGCACGACTTTATTACTGAGGAGCGGAAGCGATGTGTCGACTACGCCGCGCACTATGGGCATGATCCCAAGGCCACCATCCGCGCCACCGGGGGTTGACGCTCGTGTCTCATAAATCGACAAGCCCATTTCAGCGCTCCCTGCCCGTCCTATCTCACGGAACAGGTTGATGATCAACCGTGCCGCTGGATCGTCAACTGCTTCAGGTACGCTGCGACCTAGAATAGCCTCTTCCACCTTGCGTGACATAGGGCGCAGTTGTCCTGTGCCGCCCAGCATCTGTAAGACCAGAGCAACGTTAGAAAGCAGCGCCTCAGCGTTATAAGTGGCAGTGCCCCAGCCGTAGCCTATTGGGAAAAACTCTGCCGGGTCGGATAACAGCGTGCCAATGCGGTCATAGTGAATGATGCCACGCACATGTTCGCTTTGGAAATTTACTGGGTCGGCGGGAAACAAACGGCATTCGAAAATGGTAAACAGTTTCAAGAATGAGAATGTCATTGGGGCGCGAGATACCGTGTAGTTGATAAGCAGGTAATCGAGCAGGCGCGGCAACAGCTCTTTGTCAATCATCGTGCGCGCAACGTAATCGCCGGCGCCCGCCAGCGTCGTTGGGAGCCCATTGGCAATTTTGGCTATACGGTCTATCAGTGCGCCGATGGCAACGATGAGTTCTCTCGCACGCATCAGCATTATGGCATCGTCTTTCCACTCTTCGGGCGTGGAATTGAGGACGATTTTCAGCTTTTCGAGTACATCCTCGATAGGTAGGCCGACTAACCCAATATCAGAGATACCAGGTGGAAGCGTCCAGCCGAGATTCTTCAGTAAAGTCCGCACGCTTGCTGGATTCTGTAACGCGCTCGTGAGTGGGCTCAGAGCGTGGCCGAGTTCAACTGCAGCAATGTCAAGCGTGCTCGCCATGGCCTATCTCCACTTCCCGGTGGCGAAGTCAAACGATTCCACCTCATCCTGTACCTTCAGGTTGCTCCCAGGATATATACCCATCGCCGCGAGGTTATCTGTCGCGTTTGACTGCGGACGGTAGGGAAGAATGCGCTGTCGGAGCACCGATGGCAGATTTGAAGAAGACAGCCCTGCAAGTTTTCCCGCTGCTAGTTCGCTCCACAATTGCCACCATCCGCCTCCTGGGCGTGTCATCAGCGCGTCGTCGGTATCCGTCATGTAACCCAGATGCTCACGCCACAATTGGCGCCGAAGTTCATCAATGACTGTCGTGGAAGGCTGCCCGTCAACGCCGTTGTAAATAGCGATGTTCGTTTCAACAGCGCGGAACGGCTGGTTTGTTTGGTTGGGATTGGCGTGTTGCGCAAACCTACCTAGCTGCACGATGCTTGTGAGAAATGGATTGAACACCTGGGTCGCGTTCAAGGATGCGCCGTCCGTGTTAGCACTACCCACTGTTGCCCATTGGTCGTCGACAATTGCGGTCTTACTGTGTACGTAGTTCCGCATGATGATTGTTGGTGTGCCTGGCTCATGGCTCCACAAGGTGAAGATACCCACCCGATCAATAGCGTCGAGTGAGCCTACTCCGCGCAGGAACGTATCAACGACGCGTGGCTGAAGTGATGAGTAACCCGGTAAATCGACCTTGATATTGAGGAGGAGAATAATCTGTAGTTTCTTATTCTCATCTAGCCGCGCGAGCATAGCATCAACAATCTCGAAACTTGTGAAATACTGATCCTCGATATAGATAAAGTCTGCTGCGTTGGCAATCGCGCGCTGGTACGCCTCCAGAATTCCTGTTTCCCCATAGGGAAGGTCCGTTGACGCGTCGTCTGGCAACGTACGAATGACTTGTACGGAGGCGGTACTTGACTCAGTATGAGTGGCAAATGGGGTTGCACCTGTTACTGGCACAGCCATCGGTGCGGGTTTGTTCCACAGGGTGGCGAATGTTTCGTCTAAGTGTCCAGCAGCTGGTCCTTGAATCTTGGTGGTAACTTCGTGGATAGGTACCTTAATTTGATTACTAATACCCATCGTACCGCGCCGAGGGTCGCGGATGGTGTGCGTCTGCGCATCCCAATATTCTTGCATGATGGGTGAGCCAACGAGATAGGCTGTCTGGCCGTCGAGAATTAATATTTTCGCATGCATAGGCGCGAGGATTAGCCTTCTATATAAACGCAGTTGCACGTTGGTGTTGCGAAAATAGTTGCTCACCTCGTTTGCGGTATCAAACAAGCCAAAACCATCTGGCGAGAAGTCGTTGAACAGGGCGCTTATGGTTAGATGAGATGCCTTCTGTTTGAACGCCTCCTGTAACTTCTCTCCAACCACAGCGCCAGTCTCCGACATTGGCACTGGAAACTTTGTGATGACATCGGGGACTTCAAAGAACAGCATCGTGAAGTTAATAGTGCTCACGGCTATATTGACTTGGTCGGTAATCTCGCGCCAACCATTCTCGTTGTCGATTAGAAATGTGATGGCGTTGCCCGCGCTGTGCATGATGGGCGTGCCAGCTGGATTGATGGTGGCATTAGTGACTAGCAAGCCCCTTATGTTATTGGGGTGCAGTTCTATGTCGGGCATTGTCAAAGTAGTCGTTGTAACGTTGCTGTGTTCAATAGTTTCATGGAGAAGGCGTTTGTATTTGTCAAATACACGCACGACAATGTCTGGCAGCCATTCCAGGGTGCCGTACCTACTTGCGGGATAGGTGATGCTATAGTTTCCGCTAGCATTTGTTGTATTGGTACCGAGCAATTGGTCGCCCGTGATAGCGTCTACATCGTATGCCTCTACGATAAGATCAAGAATCCCATTCGTCGTGCCAGTGAAGAGGACACGCCCTTGTACTGCCGTATTCGGCATAGATCTAACTCATAGGGTCTGGCATGACCATTGACTTATCGCTGATCAGCCCAGCTTTGCTGCACATTTCCCAAGCGTTGATTCCAGCTTGTACCCCATGGTGATGCGTGACCTTGGCAAAGAGCCCTTCGGTGCGAGGGCAATACCGCGTCGCCTTGAGCGGATCAAGCGACAGGGTTTCGACGGGAACCAGATCTTCCACTCCCGAGAGCGCAAATGCATTCAAGTCTTTCATTTCCCTATCACCGTCGCGATAGCGCGGAATGCCCTTGGAGGTTTTCCGTATCACGCAGGGGATGCTCAGACTCCAGCCCAGGCCAAAAGAGCCGTTCCCGTTCCCGCGCTGTAGGCACAGTGACCGGCTCATCACAGGGCTCAAAACTACTGATGAGTAGCACTACTTATCCATAACGCAAGTTCTGTTCCTAGATAGTCATCACCACCGAACACGAGTGTTCATCCTGTTCTTGACTTGCTAGGAGTGCGAGGCCATGTGAAGGACGGCATTGCTCGCATTCTGTTGAGGAGAGATGCCCCAGAACTGTACAAACTATTTGTCACTCTCGTCATCCGCGATGAGATGAGACAACGAGTGCGCGATGCCATTTCACTCATGGCCAAATCCATCCATCACCAGCACCGTCACGCGCTAAGCGAGAAACTCATAGGGAGCTGCCCTCAGCAATGACCCCGGTACGGCCATTGCTTAACGTCGATTAAGTAGGCCACCGTTAAGTAGATCATCATATGAGTGACTACCTGTCGCGAGGCAGGTTCGAGCAGAGACTGACCCCCCTGGCTGCCTCCTGAACGGCAAGTAGGCGATGAACACTGCACGTAACGGCAGTATGACTGGACCCGGCTCCATATCCGGAAGCGCGGTCGCGTTGCTTTCGTGATCTCGCCCATCCGGGGGATTGACCATGCCATCGCGACATCCCTTCAAATCACGCAGAGGGGACAGCATGTTTCGTGCCATGAGCGGGCAGGATGTATTTCATCCGGACCACCTTCACGCGATCAGGTTCTCTATCGGCATCATTGTCAGGGATTCCAGCTGGTTCGATGAGCGGTGACCATGAGAAACCCTTCTTCATCGAAGCTGGTTCAGAGGCGGTCCACTATGTGGGACAGGCTACGTAGAGTATCTATAAAGATACATACTGAATCTAATCCGATTCACCTGCTTGCCCTGATGTTTCAGTATTCCTCTGTGCATTTCATTGAGCACAGGTTCTCTTGCGTTCACTGTGCACAGAGTCATTCTTCGACCCTGCTTTATCAGGCATCGTCATTGCTTAGGGGCATGACTCAGTGGTCTAAGAAAATAAGATGCTCGATGACCTGAAGGCCAGCACAGGGTGCTCGTTCAGCGCATGAGGCTTGTTCACGGGTCTTTCGCTGAGTAGCTACGCTAAGGAGAATCTTCCATGCCATCACGCCGCCGCATTTCTTCCAAGAAGACAGAATCTCCACGCAACCGGAATCTGATGTATCCCGGCTACTACGTCAAAGTCGGCGTCAAGGACCAAACTGTGGTCCGTGCCGTCCAGCGCCGACTGAATGATCTTGGGTGTGGGCCGATTCCCGTCAGTGGCACGTTTGACAGCCAGACAAAATCCGCGGTCCAGCTCTTTCAAGCCCGTTCAGTCGATAGCCAAGGACTGTCACTCAAGATCGACGGGGTGATCGGCCCACTCACCTGGGTGGCGCTGTTCGGCTCGCAGAGTCTGCCTTCTATTGGCACCGTCCCCGTCTCACCTTTGCTGGATCGAACCTTGGGCATTGCTGCCGCAGAAATCGGCGTGATGGAGGTGCCTCCTGGTTCGAACCGCGGCCCTCGCGTGGATGAATACTTGCAGTCCGTCGGCCTCGATGCCTCCGAGGACAGCTACCCCTGGTGTGCCGCCTTTGTCTATTGGTCTTTTCAAAAGGCTGCGGCTCAGGTCGGGAGCGAGAATCCCTGCATCCGGACGGCTGGAGTCTTGGACCATTGGAGCAAGGCCGGTCAGGCCGGTGCAACGCGGTTATCGCCAAAAGCGGTCATCGACGACTTCTCGCTCCTCAAGCCCGGCCTCATCTTTGTCATCAGCACAGGTGAGGGGAAAGGACACATGGGCATCGTCGAAGACTTTCGCGATGATCGGCTCGTCACGATCGAAGGGAATACCAATCTGCCCGGTGACCGGGAAGGTATAGGGGTCTTTCGTCGGACCAGCCGGAAGCTCTCCGACATCAACAAAGGCTTCATCAGCTACGACGCGTAACAAGGCAGCAGTGTGTTTCCTAAGACTTTTTAGCTTTAGAGACTTTAAATATGACTATGTACGGAGTCTCTTTTAAGAGAGGGTGAGTCTAACTGGATACCACGAGATAAGGTAGTCCACGAACGCGAGGGTGATCCTTGGCAATTCAGAGCCTAAAAACCATAGCTTACGGATATAAGGCAAAGGTTTTCCATTACCTATGGCCCAGACAACGACAGGCTAACGAGCTTCTCGGTTAGAAACCTAATGAGCGAACCACGAAGAATTAACATCTTTCTGTCCTCTCCAACCGACGTGCAACCTGAACGGGAGGCTGCGGAACGTGTAGTCGCTCGGCTTGGCGGAATTTATGCCGCTTACGTCGAACTCTCTCTCGAGCGGTGGGAACGGCGCTACTACGAGGCAAGTAAAGGTTTCCAGGAAAGTATTGCAGAGATGAAGTTTTTCGACCTCGTAATTGGAATCTTGTGGAAGCGCATCGGGAGCGAATTGCCGCCAGACAGATTCCGTCGCTCCGACGGTCGAATATTCGAGAGCGGCACGGTTTACGAACTTGAGACTGCAGTGGCTGCAAATCATGGCTCCGGACGACCCACCGTTTACGTCTTCAAGAGCACGGGTCCGGTAACCTATACCGCAGAACGAGTCGATGAGGAGCGAGCACAGAAGGAAGCACTGGATCGGTGGTGGGCTAAAACTTTTCTTGACGAGTCTGGACATTACATTGCCGCTTCGAACACTTTCGCCAATACAGAAGATTTCGAGACAAGGGTGGAGAGATGCATTGTCGATTGGCTTGAAGAAAAAGGTCATATTCCAAAGGGGCCAGTCTGGGATGTGGCCATGCAAGGCTCACCCTATCCTGGACTTGTGGCCTATGATTCAAGCCGCAGCCCGGTATATTTCGGTCGCCAACTTGCCGTTTCGCAGGCCCGCGAGGAGCTCTTGGCTACGATCACGCGCGAGGGTGCGCTTCCTGCTTTGTTTGTTATCGGTGCGAGTGGCTCAGGCAAATCATCGCTAGTTCGTGCTGGTGTCCTCCCACAGTTCACTCTTCCTGGTGTTGCTCTAGGAGTCGATCTTTGGCGCATTGTTATTATGGTGCCTTCGGCCGACAGTTTAGCCACCCTGGCGACACATCTTTTCACCCCTGAAGTGCTCCCCGAACTTTTCTCAGGAGCACATTTCGATTCTGTGCGATGGGCGAAGATGGCTGCAGAAAGCCCTGATGCCGCCGCAGATGAGATCGTTTGGGCGCTTAATCGTGCTGCGGAAGTAGCTGGTGAAAAGGCGCAAGCAGGCCGTAAACTCAAGGCCCATCTTCTTCTCGTCGTCGATCAGCTCGAAACTCTATTCGGCACCCCCAACCAGAACGTCTTCACGAAAGTGCTCCATGCCTTAGTGAGTACTCGCCAGGTATGGTTACTTTCGACCCTACGGAGTGATCGTTATCAAGAACTACAACTTGACCGCGAGCTGCTCGCCCTCAAGCGGGCCGGTGGGACGTATGATTTACCACCACCTGGGCTGGCTGAGATTGCAGATATAGTTAAAGGACCTGCTCGCGCAGCAGGTCTCACCTTTGCCGAACGTGATGGAAGATCGCTCGCTCATGTGCTTATTGAGGCGGTACCTAACGCAGACGCGCTACCACTATTGCAGATGGCCCTCGCACAACTATTTAAAGCACGCGAAGGTGTCGAGCTCACCTATGCCGCCTACGAAGCGATGGGTGGTATTGAAGGAGCGATTGCCGCGCAAGCGAATACCGTCTTTAGTCTAATCCCGTCTGCAGCACAACGGGAGTTGCAGCCTCTCGTACATACACTCGTCCAAGATGTTACAAGGGGCGCTGGTGACCAAGTGCGATTCACTTCGCGGACGGCTGACCGTGGAACCTTTGAGACTGGTTCATCACGGAAGCAGCTCGTTGAGAAAATGGTCAATGGTCGGTTGCTCGTCAGCGACGAGAGTAACCTTCGGGTAGCGCATGAGGCGTTACTCCGGCGCTGGGACCGTGCACTGGAATGCTTGAAACGGCTTGCCGATGCGGAGCTGCGCAAGGCACGTTTTCGGATGCTGGCAGCGATCGTCGCTGCTGTCGTGTTCTTAATAGTGGGGTTTGCAGCCCTTCATCAAACTCGCATTGCAAACCAACAGGAAGCCGAGGCCAATGCCCAGCATCAGGCAGCACAACTGCACTATGCTGAGAGCCTGGTTTCTCTTGGAACCTCCCTGGGGCAGTCAGCGCGGTGGGCCGAAGCCAAAGCCCGCTATAAAGAAGCCCATGAGGTGTTGAACAAGCTGGGCACATCGACTATTACCGCGGATGTAGGTCTCTGGCGTGCGTATCTCAATGCTCCACCGGCTCTCAATACGCTGGTGGGGCATGAAGGCAAGGTCTCCCGCGTTGTGTTCTTACCCGACAGCCGTCATATCCTCTCCGGTGGGGAAGACCGCATCTTGCGGCAGTGGGACATTGCTACCGGACGCGCGGTCCGCACCCTCCCTCATTCCGGAGCCATTATTGCCTTAGCCGTGTCTCATGACGGTCGCTTAGCGGCTACTGCGACTGTCGATGGGGAGAAGTCACAACTCCAATTTATCGACTTAACCACAGGCAAAATGATTCCTGTCATTCTTGGCGATCATCGCGTGTACGACCTTGCATTCATGCCAGATGGATACACCGTTCTCGACAATTTCCTTCAGTTCTGGGATGCCCATACTGGAGAGAGGCGGCGTCAAATTGAGGGCAGCCACAAAGAGAATGTTTTCACGACAAACCACAATATTGCAGTTTCGCCTAACGGTCGGAGGGCAGTCACGACCGGCTTAGGCATTGTCGGTCCCACCATCTGGGACCTGGAAAAGGGGCGCGTTATACACCAGATCGGAACCGAACAGCGAGCCAGTGGCCAGCCTAGGTTCTCGGATGATGGTCAACTATTCATGGCCGGCAGTCTTGGAGGAGAAATACGCGTCTGGGAAGTCGAAACAGGAAAACTCCGGACCACATTGGCTGGGAACAGCGGCAACAAAGGTCATTTTCTGTCACAAGGCAACGATTTTATTGCCTTGAGTGGGGGCCTCGATTACAGCAACGCGCTAAAGTTATGGATTTGGGATGGCAGTGAAGCTTCGGTGGCCAAGTTCCTCACTGACCACGAAGCCAAGGTTACTGATTTTGACGTGTCGCCAGACGGGCGTTTCGCCGTCTCGGGAGACGAAGGAGGCGGAATAAAGGTTTGGCACATCTCATACGACCGCGAGTTTCAAATTCTTAAGAAACATCCTACAGGCATCAACGACATCGTACTTTCCCATGACGGGCGATTGGCTTTATCGGCGAGTTGGGACAGCACTATCAGTCTGTGGGACTTAGCAACGGGCCACATACTCGGGAGGTATGTGAGCCCCACAGCCAAGCAAGATGCTTCATCGGGAAGCAAGAGCGATCTCAAAGGGGTGCAGGCCGTTGGCTTTCTTCCCGATGAAGATTCATTTGTGTCGGCCAATTACGAGGGAGACATCCGTGTGTGGGATCTCTTCAATGGGCAAGTATTGAGCTCCTTCATCGGGCACCAAAAAGCACTCAATGATCTAGCCATCTCTCCTGACGGGACCATGGTAGCTTCCGCTAGTGGCGATGAAACTGTGCGACTGTGGAATCTCCAATCTGGACAGCCTCTCCGCACTTTCCCCCATCCGACGCAGGTGGAATCCGTAATATTCTCCACAGACGGTAATTCCATTTTCTCCGGTGGTTACGATGGCTCTCTCAGGCAATGGGAACTGACCTCAGAGAGGGCCACGGTATTCACCCCATTGGATTCTGCAAAAACAAAAAATAAATCCCTAGAGTCTATAGCAGTCTTTCCAGATGGTAGGCGGATTCTCACCGGGGCGGACACTACCCTGCGGCTTTGGGATGTCCCAAACGCCAAGGAGATTCGACCACTCCCCGATCTAGGAGGACGCATCGATAGCATTGCGTTGTTTCCGGATGTTCGATGGACATTAGCGGGTGGAGGAAGGAATGATTCGGTAGTAATACAGGATATCGGTAGTGGCAGCGAGGTCGGACATCTTTCAGTCCATTTCGGCAAGGTCCAGTTACATGACCATAGACGAACGATTACGAGTGTTGCCATATCAGGTGATAGTGGAAGAGTTGTTTCTGGAGACGATAGCGGCTTGATGCTCACATGGAACCTTTCTCGAGTCGCCACCTACCGGGACTTTGAGCCACGCCTACTGGCGGCGAGAGAAGCAGCCAAAAATGGGATGGCAGACCCACAATCGTTGGCAACACTTGGGGAATGGTATGCGTTCCGCGGCGTATGTTCCCGGGCAATCGAATTTCTTGAAAAGGCCCGCCGGAACGGTGCGTCTGTTTCGGCACTTACCCTCGCGCAGTGCCATTGGGGGAACGATGCTGATGCGGCGATCCAAGAACTAAAAACGGCAGCAGATATGAACGAAATCCCGAAGCGCTATCTCCCCCTCTATGTCGGCGGTGTGCATCGCAGCCAAGCCGACAACCTCGTGGTCTTGGCGCTGCAGCAGGAGCGCAACCCAGCCGCAGGTCTTGAGACAGTTAAGAGTGCCATAGCAATGTACGAAGATCTAGTTCGCGATAACGCCAGCCCCGGACTTGGTCCAGACTTAGCTATTGCCTACAGTGTGGCAGCGCGGCTTCATCTATTGAACCATGCCCCGAAGGAGACCATTGTACTAGCGAGCAAGGGTTTTGAAGCTGACCCCAATAACGCAATCAATGCTGTTAACCTAGCCCATGGTTACCTCTTTGATAATCAGTTCGACCGTGCCCAAACAACCTACAAGAAATACAAGGATCTAAAGCTCACCGACGGCACAGGCAGGAGCTTTACTGAAGCAGCGTTGGCCGACTTCGTCCAGTTCAGAGCAGCCGGTCTGGTGCACCCAGACTTCAAGAAGATCGAGGCTATGTTGGGGGAAAAAGAAGCGAGCGGAGTGTCACCACCGAAGAAAAAGTAGGCGAATGCATTTCGTAGTTTTGATTTAGGGAAGCCCCATTGCTGATTCATCCTTTTGGCCCATTCAGATGCCGTCGTGCCATTGCATGAGGGAGAGAGTCGTCGGCGTTCCAGTTGCTGACCTTCGCTTCGTGCTGCCTTTTGATCTCGGCGGGGATGCTTAATACGGTTCCATTTTCTATTCTTCGAACAAGGGGGTTATGCATGTCTATTCAGAAAGTACCGGCAACAGATCTGCAATACTACTTGGTGTCATACGACAAAGACGGGTGCGAACGTCAGGACGATCCCGACGGTTTGATGAGCGCGAGGGCTGAGAAGGCCGTGCGCGAAGAAAACATTACGGATGTCTTCGTTATGAGCCACGGATGGAAAGGGGACATTCCGGCCGCGATTGAGCAGTACGACCGCTGGATCGGGGCAATGGCCGCGTGTGAGGCCGACCGCAAGGACATCCGCGGACGACGTCCGGGCTTCAAGGCACTCCTGGTTGGGTTTCACTGGCCTAGCCAGCCATGGGGAGAAGAGGAGTTCGGGGCAGGCGGAGCCGGTTCGTTTGCACTCGGCGCGGGCGGAAGTGGCGGTGCGATAGGAATCGCCGAGGCGCTGGATCGGTTCGTCGAGCAGTATGCCGAACGCATTGCGGATACGCCGCGCGCCAGGGAGGCGATTCGCACGATCGTGACGGCAACCATGAATGCGGGCCCCGGAACCACTGCGCTCCCCCCGGAGGTCGCCGCCGCCTACAGCGTGCTCAACGAGGAAGCGGACATTGACGAACGCGAGGAACGTGAGCCGTTCGATCCGAACAAAGCCTTCACGAATGCGCGTCTCTCGGCCCGTGCCCTGGGCGGAGGAGCGCCTGGCATACCGTCATTTGGCGGGTTTAGCCTGTCCGGGCTTTTGTCGCCGCTGCGCCAGATCTCGTTCTGGAAGATGAAGGATCGCGCGCGCAAGTTAGGCGAGAAAGCTGGCTTCGGCCTGCTCAAAGGACTCATGGCTGCGGTACCAACTGGGCGCGATGTGCGCGTTCACCTGATGGGGCACAGCTTCGGCTGCATCGTCGTCACGAGCATGATCAATGGTCCCGACGGAGCAGGCGTCCTGCCGCAGCCAGTCAACTCGCTTATGCTGGTCCAGGGTGCCACGTCTTTGTGGGGTTTCTGCATCAAGAGCGACGCTGTGAACAGGCCGGGTTACTTTCGCAAGGTCATTGAACAGAACAAAGTCTCGGGGCCGATCGTGACGACCCAGTCGAAGCACGACACTGCGGTCGGGAAGTTTTATCCGATCGCGGCGGGTGTTGCGTTCCAGACCGCTTTCCCCGGGCAGCTTCCGAAGTACGGCGGCCTCGGTGCGTTTGGTATCCAGGGCGAAGGCCTGATGCTGCACGACCTGGCCCTCGGCACGAGCAGGCACACCTATAACTTTGAGAAGGCGCACGTCTACAACCTCGAGTGCACGAACGTCATCAAGGAAGGCTCCGGTGCGTCGGGAGCACATAGCGACATCGCGAAGCCCGAAGTTGCCCATGCCATGTGGGAAGCCGTGAAGGTGGGTTAGGGAAGGGATAAGAGAAAAAGGAAAAGGAAGATGTCCAACCCGAAAGTCTTTGTCAACGGCATCAACGGCGCAACCGGGCAATATGACCAGGCGCCGGTTGAAATTGAAGAGCTGGCCCGCGCGCTGCGCGGACAGGATCCTCAGTCGATTGCCGCCGCGCATGTGAGCGAGCGCGGGCACAAGCTGAGCCAGCCAGCTTTCGCGCGGGCGTTGCCGTGGGGGGTTGAGCCGCACGACGTCGCGCGCGCGGGATGGGGTGTGGTGTTTCACAGGGACGAAACGCAGGATGTCCGTGAAGCTCTGAAGCGGCTCATCACTCATCGGCGGGCCCAGGTGGGTGTAGATGCGCATGTGCACGAACTGGTCTACCACCCGGGCGAGAGCGCCACGGCATGGTTGGGCCGGCATGAGGTGGCGTGGCATAACATCACACCAACCAAGGTTCCATACTATCTCCTCTGGGTAGGTTCGCCAGAGCGGATGCCGTTCGAAGTCGTCCGTGAAATTGATTCCGATTACTCTGTGGGGCTGCTTGATCTCGAGACGCCTGAGGACTACAAGCGGTACGTAAACAACGTGATCGCCTACGAGACTTCGCCTGTCGCCAACGGCCGCGAAGCAGTGTTTTTCGGCACGCGCCATCTGTGCGATGACGCCACGATGCTGAGCGCTGATTGGCTGATCGGCCCGTTGACCGACGGCGTGGCAGCGAGCGGTTCAACGCCAGCCGATCCCGCCGTGGCACCACAGCTGGGTTTCCGGCAGCGGAAGATCATCTCGGAGCACGCGACGCGACAGGCGCTTATCGATGTCTTGACTGCATCGGGGCCGCCCCCCTCACTGCTATTCACGGCAACCCACGGCATGGTGTGGCCGAACGGACATGCGCAGCAGCTCGCCGCTCAGGGCGCGCTGCTCTGTCAAGATTGGCCGGGATTCGGCGCGATGGCTCCTGCGCACTATTTTTCCGCGGCGGATGTGCCGGCGGCCGCGCGTCTGGCCGGGATGATTACGTTCCATTTCGCGTGCTACGGAGCCGGTACACCCGTGACCGACGAGTACGCCTTCGAGCGCGGCGTGGCGCCTCCGGCAATCGCTCCGCGACCATTCACGGCTGCGCTACTGCGCAGATTGCTCACGCACCCCTTGGGCGGTGCGCTGGCGTGCATCGGTCACATTGAGCGAGCGTGGGGATATTCGATCACCGGTGGTGTGCAGAGTCCTCAGATTAGAGCCTTTCAAAAGGCAATCGCCCAGATCCTCGTCGGCAAGCCGGTCGGCCTGGCCGTCCAGGAATTCAACGACCTCTGCGCTACGCTCTCCAATGTGCTGACGCGCCAGCTTGGCAATATCCATCACGGCATGGCGGTGGATGATGTCGAGCTGGTATCAACGTGGACGCATCGCAACGATGCCGCAGGATTCGTTCTACTGGGGGATCCGGCGGTTCGCCTGAGAGTCAACGATCTTGTCTGAGCGCGAGGAGGCCCGCATGACTGCCTTGCCGCCGATTGATGTGTCGGTCACGCATGGAGATTTGAGAAGAGCGAAGTATCCGTTGGCTGTAGGCCACTACCTTGGCGACGTCATGGTTAATGCGGAGGCCACGTTGGACGCGGCGTTGGAGGGCATGCTACGCTGGCGCTTTTATCTAGGGGTGTATCCCGGCGAACTCCTCTCCTCAGAGATAGTGCCACGGCCGGGCGGCCATCCTCCTGGCGCCATCGTGGTCGGTCTCGGGAAGATTGGCGATCTCACGTGCGACCAGCTTCGGCGGACGTTCGCGGCCGCCCTGCGTCGCTACGCTCTGGCCGTGATCGAGTCCACGCAGCCAGGCGAAGGGCGCCCACGCTCCGCGTCATTCAGTTGCGTGCTGGTAGGCACGGATGGTGGTGCTCTGGGTGGAGTCGCGGACTCGATTCACGCCATCCTCCGCGGTACGCGCGACGCGAACCGTGCCCTTCGAGAATTGGGGTTGCTTGACCAGGTCCGAATAGATGCGGTGGAGTTCGTCGAGTTCTACGAAGACATCGCGATTCGAGCGGCACAGGTCGTGGCGGCGCTGCCGGGCCCGCTCGAGCAGGAGCTGGAAGGGGATGAAGAGATTAAAGGTGCCGGCACGATGGATTCGGTGGAGGGCGGCCGGTTCCTTCGTCCGTCAACACCCTACGCGAGTGGATGGTGGCAACGGATCGCCGTCCAGCGAAAACCTGGTGAGCAGAGCGTTGCCACAGGGAGCGATGCCACGACCGCGCTGCAGTTCACGGTCCTGACTGACCGCGCGCGGCTCGAGCAGGAACTCTCGGTCGGGCAGCGTGGGCTTATCCAGCAACTCATCGCACGTGCGACTGGGAGTCCTACCCTGGATCTTGCAGTTCTGACCGCTCTGTATCAATTAATCGTGCCCGATCAGGTCAAGGACCGAATCAGTGTCGGTGGAGATCTGCTGTTTATGGTCGACCGCGCTGGCGCTGGTTATCCCTTCGAGCTCATGGCGGAGCGCCGAACCTCGGGCCGGCAGCCGCTGGCCAAGGAGCGTGGGGTGCTGCGCCAGTTCGAGACCGCGATCTTCCGCCAGCGTGTGGATATGGCGCGCGCCAACGCCATGTTTGTCGTTGGCAACCCGAAAACGTTCCTGTGGCCAGACCTTCCAGGCGCCGAGCTTGAAGCCAAGGAGGTCGCCATCGTCGCTGAAAAATTCAACCTAACGGTTGAGCGGGCCCCACGAGCGGACCCTGAACAGACCATCGTCAAGCTCATGACCGGCGAATATCGGATCTTGCACTTGGCGGCGCACGGCCAGTTCGACCCCGACCCGATGAAAAGCGGTGTGATCGTCGGCGACAAGACCTTCATCACGCCGGCCGAGATTCTGCGGCTTCCGCTCGTGCCCGAACTGGTCTTCCTGAATTGCTGTTACCTCGGGACAATGGGAGAAGCGCGGGCCTCGGGACCTGACCCGCGGTTGGCGGCAAGTCTGGCGGAAGGTTTTATCCAGGCAGGTGTGCGCGCCGTGATCGCCGCTGGGTGGGCCGTGGACGACCAAGCTGGTTGCACCTTCGCGACAACGTTCTACCAGTGCTTCCTCGACGGTGCAGCGTTTGGCGATGCGGTCAAGACCGCGCGTGAGACCACGCGGCTTCAGCATTCCGACGTCAACACGTGGGGCGCGTACCAGTGCTACGGCAACCCAGACTACCGGTTCATGCTGCAGTCGGCCGTGTCAGAGAAGTTAAGCCAGCCGGTCATTGTCGCGCGGGCAGAAGCCCTCCAGGCGTTGCGATCCTTAGCCGCAGACGCGCGACGGGTGCGGATCGGCGAGGCGAAGCTGTTGGCAGGGTTGGCGGACCGTTTTAAAGTACTCTGTAAAGTCCTAAACAACCGGTGGGAGGATGGCGAGGTCCTGACGACGTGTGGTGAAGTCGCCGGAGAGATCGAGGATTTCGATGTTGCGATCGGTTACTATCGGCGTGCACTTACAGCACCCACTGGCGCACCGATCCTCGCAGCTGAGCAACTGGTGAATCTAATCGGGCGTACCGCTGCAAACCGTGTCATTAAGGATCTTGCTGTTTCAGTTATCGTCCGGAAGGACATCGAGGATGCACTTGGCTGGCTGAACTGGCTTGAGGCAAAACCCGGAAAGACGACCGAACGCTGGGCCCTTCGTGGCTCGCTCTACAAGCGCTGGGCCGTCTGCGAGCCAGCGCGAAGGCGTGAGCTACTATGTAAGAGCCGCGAGGCGTATGTCGCCGGGGGCACCAAGACGTATACGGGGCTAAACGCGCTCGCTATGGACTTCGTGCTCGGAACGAAGGATGCCAGCGAGCTACAGACGCAAGCGGCCAATCACATTAAAACAGCTACGCAGGGTTCATCGGCTTCGAGCAACTTCTGGGACATCGTCGGGTATCCGGACGCTCTACTATCGAAGCATCTGGTGGACTGCACCCTTGCCGACTCGCGCACGCTCAACGATATTAAACAGGCGTACGCGCGCGCCAGCCGAGCCGGCCCAACCCCCCGGGAGTGGGCATCCGTGTATGATCAAGTCTGGTTCCTCGCCGCAATGGTCCGCGACGAGAGCTTGCCGTGCTTCGACCTCGCGACTGCCGAGGCGCTCGACCAGATCCTGGCATCACTCTTGTCACAGTCAGATGCGTAACCCACATTTTTCACAGTGTCAACACATTAAGGCGTGATGTCGCGATGCCAGTTCCGAAGCCAGTCTTTATTAGCTATCACTCGACCGACCTCGCTTTCGTTACACGCCTCGACAGCGATCTTTTGAAGCGCGGCATCCGAGCTTCAATCGACACGCGCTTTGCGCCAGGGAAGTACACGCACAGGACGATCAAAGAGCAGATTTGCGCCTCGGACTGTTTTATCGCCTGTCTATCGCCTCAATACTTGGGAGACGAGTTTTCGCGGACGCGCCTTGCCGACCACTCACGCATCGCGCTCGGAAAGATGCTCTACACGTCACCAAAGTTTCAGTTGGATGTGAGTATTTTCGAACTTGTTTCCCCCAACGGTTGCGGCACCTTATCCCCAGCGCTCCGATTGCCCATGCTTGATGACTCCGATCCTACAAGACTACGCGTGTATGTGATCGACCACCCTGGTGGACGAGAACTGGGCGTCTCTGTCTACGATAACAGCCTGAAAGAGTACGATGGTTGCTATGTGCGCTATCAAAGGCCTGATGAAGGAGGTAACTCTGGTTCGCCGGTGTTCGACCGTCAGCTGAGTGTCTTCGCGGTACATCACAGCGCGCACGAAGCCAGGAAGCTGAACGAAGGCGTACTTCTCAGGGACATTCAAGCTGCACTGTCCAAAAAATAGGCGGCCGTGCAAACCTTCGCAAGTCGCAGGTGAATTTTATATCGACAACCACGCCAAGATGATGCCAATAGGGGAAAATGGGAGATATCACGGTGATCGGTTTGTTGACACTTCCAATTCATTGACTCGCTGCTATCGCGGTAGGGCAGTGGTTCTGTATTAATACAGAATGCCTCGTTGGGAGACCTGGGGGCAATGAGCACGGGAGTGCAATATAAGTACAACGCGTTCATTTCCTACAGCCACGCGGCGGATGCCAGAATTGCTCCTGCGCTTCAGTCGGCGCTGCATCGCTTTGCCCGCCCGTGGTATCGCGTGCGAGCGCTCCGTATCTTCCGAGACGAAACCAATCTTTCGGTCAGTCCAGCCTTGTGGCCGACGATCGAGCAGGCTCTCGGGCAATCCGAATTCTTCATCTTGCTGGCGTCGCCCCGCGCCGCCGCGTCGAAATGGGTGACCAAAGAGATCGACTTTTGGCTTCAAGTCCGCTCCATTGACACCTTACTTCTGGTCATTACTGACGGTGATATCGCATGGGATGAAGCGAAACAGGATTTTGATTGGAAGATGACGAGTTGTCTCTCCAGCAACCTTGCTCGTGCCTTTAAAGAAGAACCACATTATCTCGATTTTCGCTGGGCCAAAACATCCACCCAGCTTTCACTGAAGTATCCGGAATTTTTAAACCGGGTTGCCGATCTGGCAGCCACGCTCCATCGCCGTTCGAAAGACGAGATGATCGGCGAGGATGTGCGGCAGCATCGACGCACAAAACAGATTGGTTTCGTGGCGATTGTGTCGTTGTTTGCGCTGACGGTCTTCTCGCTCTATCAACGAAGCCAAGCAGTAACTCAACGAACTATTGCTGTTGGTCGCCAACTGGCAGCCCAATCTGAGTTGCTCCGGTCACAGCAGGGACGCCTCATTGAACGAAGCGCCTTGCTTGCGGTCGAAGCGATGCGACGAACGCCTTCTCTTGAAGCTAGCCAAGCGCTACGTGCCGCACTCTCATTGCTTCCTGTCTCGACAGTAGGGTTCGCGCATCCTGACAAGGTTTTGGCCGTAGCCTTGACGCGGGACGGGAAGCTGGTCGTGACCGGGGGCTACGATGGGAGCCTTCGAGCATGGCGCGTTGAGGAACAGCGGGAAATTTGGAACATTCCGTCAAAAGGATCGGTCCTTTCGCTCGCCGCCAGTCCGGTTGGCGGTGTGATTGCAGCCGGTTTCCGCGATCGATCCGCCCGGCTCTTTGAATCGGATACAGGGCAGGAATTGGCCCGATTGGATCACGAAGGCCAAGTGGACCTTGTCGTCTTCAGCTCTGATGGAAAATATCTGCTGACGAGCAGCCCCGGCACGAGTGCCCAGCTGTGGGTAGTTGCCACAGGACGTCTGGTAACCAGCTTGTCTCATGGAGCAAAAGTCCTCGCCCTTGGGTTTGCTGCCGATAGCTCGCTGGCAGTGACGGGCAGCCTTGATGGTACCGCACGGATCTGGTCGGTGTCTGATGGGCGTGAGGTCCATCGCTTCACGGCTGGGTCGCCAGTCGTCAACGTCGCGCTGACACCAGATCAGCGCCGTCTCGTGACGGCTGGCCGGGAATCCGTACTGACTGTCTGGGATGTTGCCAGCGAGCAGGAAGTTATGCGACTTCCGATGCATGCTCCGGCAGAGTTGCTGCGAGTCAGCCCGGACGGCTCAGAGCTTGCTGCAGCGGGTGAAAAACTGATTCAGCTCTGGGAAACGACCGGGTGGCAACAGACAGATCGACTCATTCATGAGAGCCCGGTGACAGCTATGCTGTACGATGCCGCAGGCCGGATGCTCGCCACGGCAAGTCTGGATGGCACGGCTCGTGTGTGGAACCCTGGGACGGGAAAGGAAATGATGCGTGTGGCCCACAATGACCCGGTCCAAGATATCGCGTACAGCCCCGATGGTCGACTATTGGCAACCGTCGGCCACGATGGAGTGGCACGAGTGGTTGAGAGCAACATAGACCAGCCGGAGTTTCGCTCGATCAAAGCGGGTTCACCGTCTTGTTTGGCTACCAGTTGGGACGGGGCATTGCTCGCGATTGGTAGCAACAACGGCAGGGTGATGCTGTGGGATATCAAAGCACATCAGCTACGGTGGGAGCTGAAGCTGACAGATGTTATCCGCGATCTCGCGTTTAGTCAGAAGAACGGTTACCTCTCAATTGCTCCTCGGACTGGACCTGTAAAAGTTGTGCGTGTGAAGGATGGAGGAGAGGTGATTACCATTATGCCAGGCTCGGCGTACGCGACATCGTTCAGTCCCAACGGGGCATATCTCGCGGTGGGAGGAGATGATCATGCCGCACGATTCTACCGCACGGATGCCTGGAGTGAGGTTCGCAGGTTCGACCATCGCGACGCTGTGCAAACCCTAGCGTTTAGTTCTGACGGACAGTTCCTGCTGACTGGGACGGGGAGTTTCTCGGCAAACCCTGCGAACGAGGCTACGATCTGGGACCTCAAGACGAATGCACAAGTGGCCGTCGTGTCCCATGAAGATCCTGTTGTCGCTGTAGCATTTAGTTCTGATGGGCGTTTCTTCGCGACCGGCAGTCAGGATTCAAGAGTGGCGGTTTGGGAGACGACAAGCCGGCGAGAGGTGGGGCGTATGAGACATGAACAGCCTGTACGGGCAGTCCAATTCTCGAAAGACGGCCGTCAGCTCTTCACAGGGAGCGAAGATCGAAGCCTTCGAATCTGGGAGGTCGAGACACTCCAAGAAGTGAGTCGCATCATGCACGACAGTCCCATCAAAGATTTTATAGTAAGTTCAGACGGAAACACAGTGATGACTGCCACTGGTGATGGAACAGTTTGGTTCTCGCTATGGAAGCCGGATGATCTGATCGAGGCAACCTGCAGACGTCTAACCCGGAATTTGACACGTGAGGAATGGAAACAATATCTTCCGAACGAGCCATATCGAAAGACCTGTGCGAACTTGCCGGGACCTGAGGATATGGCAAACTGAGACCACTTTGTTTAATTCCTGTCTGTCTCTGGGGAGCAGGGCCATTATCGGGCGTATAGAGAAACTACGATATGGAAAGTGCTATGGAGTTGTATTCTGCTGACACGATGCCATTTGACATGAAGAATGACAACCAAGGCAACAAGATCGACGTGAGTTCTACCTGGTAGGAACTATTATGCTGCCCTTGTGCTTCGTGCTCATGCCCTTCGGAAAGAAACCGGCTGCGGATGCCCGGATGGTCGATTTTGACGCCGTTTACGAGTTGCTCATCAAGCCAGCTGTGGTGGCTGCCGGGCTAGAGCCATTGCGTGCTGATGAGGAGATGACCGGTGGTGTGATTCACAAGCCGATGTATGAACGTTTGATTCTCTGTGAGTACGCGGTTGCAGATCTGACCACCGCGAATGCCAACGTGTTTTATGAACTGGGACTGCGCCATGCCATCAGACCGGCCAGCACCGTTCTATTGTTTGCCCAGGGCCTCGGGCAGCTTCCATTCGATGTGGCGCCGCTTCGCGCTGTTCCCTATCAACTTGGCGCTGATGGCAAGCCATCGGCGAATGGGACGGATCTCGACATGTTGACCGCCAAACTGCGTGACGCGCGGAAGATGATGACCGACAGCCCTGTCTTCCAACTTGTCGAAGGTTTTCCTGAAATAAAGCGACTGAAGACCGATGTGTTTCGTGAACGTGTCGACTATTCCGGTAAGCTCCGTCAGAAACTGACGCAAGCCCGCAAGCAAGGAATTGATGCGGTACGGGCGGTGGAACGGGAAATTGGGTCGGTATCGGAGGCTGAAGCCGGTGTGGTGATCGATCTCTTTCTCTCCTACCGCGCCGTGAAGGGGTGGGAGGACATGATTGCTTTGGCAGAGAAGATGTCGGCGCCCTTGGCGGCGACGGTGTTGGTGCAGGAGCAGTTGGGACTCGCCATGAATCGAGCCGGTCGTCGTGGAGCAGAGGCGGAACGAGTACTGCTCGATCTGCTGGCTAATCGAGGACCGAGCAGCGAAACCTATGGCATTCTCGGACGTGTCTATGGGAGGCAGCTCGGAAGGCCGGTGAGAACGCACTCGCACGAGGGTTGTTGGACAAAGCCATCGATGCCTACCTCAAAGGGTTTGAAGCAGACTGGCGCGATGCCTATCCGGGAATCAATACCGTCACGTTGATGGAACTCAAAGATCCTCCAGATCCACGACGCGAGCGTCTCATTCCCATCGTCTCCTACGCCGTGGAACGGCGTGTCGCCTCCGGCCAGCCGGACTATTGGGACCATGCCACGCTTCTGTAACTTGCGGTGCTCGCCAAGGCCCAACAGAAGGCCGAGTCGGCGCTCGCTGATGCGCTGGCAGTTGTGCGCGAATCCTGGGAGCCAGAGACAACAGCAAGAAATCTTAAATTGATCCGTGAAGCCCGGGAGCGCCGAAAGGAATTGATTCTGTGGACCAACGAGGTTGAGCAAGAGTTGCTCCGCCGAGCTGGACAGTAATATCAGAAGCCGAATCATTGGGCGCGAATGGTTCTCCTCCTGTATTCGTACGAAGACTTTTCTGAGGTGAGATATGTTGGATAAAGACATGGTCAACATCATTAGCCACCTGTACCACCACGGTAGAATCGCAGACGAAGCCACGAAACAGCTTCTGCATTGCTACTATGATACCGTCGGACCGCTGCAAGGTGGAGGGGTGGTCAGTGTGAACAACGGTGAATGGGAACTTGCGCCCGGAGTATTAGGGTTTCTCAAACTGGCCGATGCGTCCCTGAATGCTTTCCCGCCGAAGGACTGGATCTTCGGTGGACCCATCAGGAATCCCTTAAGCAAGCCCCAGCCCAAGACAAAGTGCTTCTTAGCCATGCCCTACGGGCCGAACTGGTTCACCTCGGTGAGAGATGCCGTTGAGGATGCGGTGAAAACTGCCGGATACGAGTTCGATATTGCAGCTGACATCTCCAAGCCAGGAAATATCATGCAGCAAGTCTGGGGCTCAATCCGTCAAGCTCCTGTAGTTATCGCAGATTTGACCGGGCTCAATGCCAATGTCATGTATGAAGTCGGCGTCGCACATGCTTTGGGGAAACAAGTCATCCTGATCACGCAAGAACCCAGCGCCATTCCTTTCGATATCCGGGGAAATCGCTGGTACGCATACCGGCTTGCGGAGCTCGCGGTGCTTGAGAAGTGGCTTCAAACGTCTTTGGCCGAAGTCGCCACAGAGCTTGCTCTCCCAACAAGCCACGCTCACTAATCGGTGGGAACGACCCGGTCGATGAAGCTATGGCAAAAGGTGCTCAATTACTAACTTCTCCGTCCGCAGCCCCGACACTCGACCTGGCACCGCCAAAATCGTGGCACCGCTTCATACCACCATGGCTCCGCTCTCTTCTCTGGGTAGATTCCATTGAGAAATACGATGCGTTATTGTCCTACAGCTGGAAGTCCGACAGCAAGGTTGCCCCAGTTATTCAGTCGGTCATACAGAGCTTCCTCCGGCCTTGGTACAAGTTCCGGGCAAAATCGGTCTTCCGTGACCTGTCATCTCTCCCCGCTGGCTCAAGCCTCGAAGCTGAACTCTGTGACCGTCTGGATCGATCAACGCATCTCATCGTCTTGGCCTCCCCTGAGGCTGCGGCCAGCCAGGGGATGGAAATGGAAGCACGCCACTGGTTCAGTCGACCACGGGATGGCCAGGTCCTTGTTCTGATTTCCTCTGGAGATTTCCGAACGTGGGAGGACATTCGTGACCAGCTGCTTCCACCCACCTTGACAAAGAATCTGCGGACCGAACCACTGTGGATCTCACTTCTGCATCGTCGTGAGGGGATGCTCGCCAATTCCGATGATCCACAGTTTCGTGGCGAACTCACCGAAGACCTCAAACAGCTCCTGTTGCGGTTTTACCCTGGCCACGACTGGGACCAATTGCGTGGGCAGGAACGGTTGCAGCGGCAACGTGCCAAATGGCTCCTGTCAGGAGTCATCCTCGTACTTCTCACGCTCTTGGGGACTGCCACCAAATTTTGGTGGGATGCCCGAGGGCAACGCGCTCAGGCTGAATTGCAACGTGACAAAGCACGCGCACAACTCTTGGCGATGCAAGCGCGCCGAGTCGGGAGAGCGACACAATCGCCCGACGAGTTTGCGCTGGCTGGCGCCTTGGCTTTGGAAAGCATCTGGCTCGCACAAAAAAACAACCTGGCTGCGAACGCAGACGCCATTGAGGCTGCCAGAGATGCGTTGCGATTGCCACTTGTGTCCCTCTCGCACGGCTTCGAGGTTACGTCCCTGGCGGTGTTGCCTGACGGGCGTCTGGCCAGCGGCAGTGGCTACGACGGTACGATCAAACTCTGGCCCAAGGACGGCACGGGCGAGCCGGTAGTTCTCTCGCACGGCGGAGCGGGTGTGTCGTCTCTCGTGGTGCTGCCTGACGGGCGCCTGGTCAGCGGTGACGTCAACGGCAGGATCAAGCTCTGGCCCAAGGAGGATCGGGGTGATCCGATTGTCCTCACGCACGGCCGTGCAGTGTGGTCTCTCGCAGGGCTGGCCGACGGGCGGCTGGCCAGCGGCGGCAGCGATGGCACGATCAAACTCTGGCCTCAGGACGGCAGAGACAAGCCGGTAGTCCTGAGACAGGGCAGTGGGGTGCGGTCGCTCGCGATGCTGGCCGATGGGCGGCTGGCCAGCGGTGGCGAGGATGGCACGATCAAGCTCTGGCTAGTTGACGAACAGAAATTGATTGCAGCCCTCTGCCTTCGCACCGGCCGGAATCTTACAAAGGACGAATGGAACCGCTACATCGGGGCCAATACTCCCTGGCAGCCGAGCTGTCGCAACCTTCCGTCTAACTGGCGAACGCCAGATTAATGCCTTGAGGTATCAAGTAGTGCCTCAAATGGCTGCTGTTTCCTGCTATTCCATGCATGATATGCGGAATGGCAACGACGTGTGGCAGCCGAGCAACGTGATCTCGCAATCGGGCGGTTGGAGGCGCTTTGGTCATCGAGATATCTCGAGCCGGTTGTCTAAGAGAATGTAGCGGCATTTTGAAAGTAGAGTCCAGCAAGGGAGGCTTGCGCGGTGTCGTTCTTATGTCGGATGGTGATTGGCTACTATAATCCGAACCAGGTGCAGCCGCATGAACTCGTGCGGCATCTCGTGTTTGATCGACTGCTAGATTTACATAACGGCCTCCTTGGCCTCCGTCTTGCCCAGGACATTTCCTAACCCTGTGCCATTTTTCGGTTTACCCTTTGCTTCTGCTCTCATGCCGGGCCTAACCTCACAAGACTTGTGCGGCAATTGATCACGAGCCAGCAACTTCAAAGGGGTTAGGCTCCACTGGACTTTGCCATGTCTTGCCTGCACTCCCTTGGGTCCATGCGCCCGAGATTCTTGACGATTTCAAAGGTGCCATTCTTTGCCTGGGCGATATACATGTTCATCCGGACGTGGTGCTGTCCTGGCACCATTTCAGCCGGGCCACCGGGGCCCTGCGCGATCTTCGCGTGGTCCAGTGCCTTGATGACTTCGTCCTGGTTGAGCGAGCCGGCCTCTTTTACCGCAGCTTCCCAGAGCTTGAGGCCGCGATACATGCCGGTGGCGGCACTCCCAGCGGTGAACTTGGCGCCGCCCGGATAGAGCTTGTCATACTGTGCGAGCAGTTCCTTGCTAAATGAGTCGCTGATATTCTGGTAGTAGTCGAGGCAACTGTACAGCCCCTCCACTTGTTCCGGTGGGAAGGAGCTCAAGGAGTTCTCCTCGAAGTACGTGCAGACGAGGTGCCCACCGCGTTTGAGGAAGCCGGATTGTTGGAGTTGCTGGAGAAACGGTCCCAGCCCGGGCGGAACGGTCGTGTTGAATACCACCTCGGCGCCGCTGGACATGATCTTCTCGATGGTCGCCCGATAGTCGGTGTGATCGCGCGGGAAGTACTCCTCGCCGACGATCGTACCGCCGTGGCCGGATACCACCTCGCGTAGCTTCCGGTTCATCGTGCGTGGCCAGATGTAGTCAGCCGACGGGCAGTAGAATGTTCTGGCCCCGGTTTTCTGCATCAGCCATGGAATCATGGATTCGACTTGTTGTGCCGGCACCGGGCCAGTGCAGAAAATCAGTGGGTGACATTCCTCTCCCTCGTATTGGGCCGGGTAGAGATACAGCTTCTGACCCTCCACCACAGCAGCGCGTGTAATGGCTTGCCTCATCGAACTGAGGATACCGCCGAGGACCACATCCACCTGATCTTGCTGGACGAGCTTCCTGGCCTTGGATTCCCCAACACTATCAGTTGTTGCGCTGTCCTCGAGATATAGAGCGACCTTCCGTCCCAGCAAGCCACCCGTTGCATTGATATCATCGGTGACCATTTTGGCGACGTTCGCATTGGCTATGCCGTAGGACGAGAGTGAGCCAGTCATGTCAGTGATGATGCCCACTTTAATGGGTTGAGATGTTGATTCATGCATGGGCTTTTCTCCTCTCGAGAATGGGTTTTTGAAAAAAGCCGAATGTCCTGTCTCAGTTCAGCGGCCCAAACAACTGGAGCCCCTTCACGTACAGACCGGCATAGTACGAACCCGCAATCTGTGTGTGGGCTTATGATTCTTACGTAGGCCAGAGCACTTGTCAACACGTTCTATGTGCCCGAGCGACATGCTATCGAGACTTCTACTGTAATAGCTGCGAATGCCTCTATTCCCGTTGCGACGATCATTGGCGGCTGCGAGAGTAATCAGTATCCCATTACAGATAAACATGAGTTGCCGCGAGGCGGAAGCCCACGCCGCTTGTCATTGGAAGTGTACTGCCAAGTGCTGAGTTCTTCTAGATGTTTGGCAGGTGTCTTACGGTCATAGGTACTCAGCAGTCGAAGGGCATGGACAAAGACAGTCACTATGGAGAAGTCCCTTCCTTTCTGTGGCCCCCTACCTTTTCGGTATGGTCAAAAATTCTGAACCCTCTCATAAGTGCCACTCGCGAGAGGTGTGCGGATATGTCGATCGGCTCACGGGCGTTGATGCAGGCACATCCCGAGAGAATGTGGTGTCGCAAGACTACCCCGATAACAGAGGAATTGATAAGCACGTATGTTCAATGGGCGAGAACGAGGTAGGAGAATCCATGACACTCTTAACAATTTTTGAGGCGGCGAAGTTTTTGAGGCTTACAAAACGTACCCTCTATCAGCGAGTCGATATCCCTCGGGTTCGCTATGGGCATCGTGTCATGTTTGTAAAAGAAGATCTTGAAAATTGGGTCAGAAGCTTATGCGAGGGCGGTGTGTTGAAAAACCTCGACGAGCAAGGAGCACTGCCGAAGCCCGTTGACGGCAGGCCTGGCAAGGTCTACCATCGGAACCCTTTGTTTGTGTTGCCTCGTCATAAAGGCCTGCGATGAATATTCAGCGTATCAATACTCCCAAGGGAACACGATCCATTCTGACCTATTGGTATCGTGGGAAACGCTATCGACCGGTCCTTGGATATAACTTGACGCTCGATCGTGAACGAGAGACTGCTCTCGAAATCATGACTGCGATTCACGAGAATTCATTGGAGCCGGAAACAAAGAAAGCGCCAATCCCTCTTGCTGGGCAGCCTGCAACGATGACGTTTGCCGAGTTTGTCCCCCTCTACCTGCAATATCTCAAAGCCAAGCGGCCGAAGAACGATGGGCGGAATCACACCGTTCTCACGCACCATCTCATTCCGCATTTTGGCGAGAAGAAGCTCTCGGATATCCGCCTCGAAGATGGATTGGCGTATCTGGAAAAGCGTCGCTCTGTCTTGATCGGCCCAGAGGATAAGAAACGACATGTGGCTCCAGGGACGATTGAGCGAGAGTGTGCGGCCCTGATGGCCGTGCTGAATCTCGCCGTGGATATGGACCATCTGGACAAGAATCGGCTCAAACGTTTGCCGGTGCCTGAATATGTGAAGCGCGAGCGGATTGTTGAAGGCTGGGAGCTGCTCAAAATCCGTGAGGCCGCCTCACCGAACGTGTGGCGGCTGGCGATGGCCGCGCTGCAGATCGGTCTTAGGGAGAACAAGCTCATCGAGATCCATGAAGAGTGGCTGATGCAACGAGGAGATGGCTGGTGGGTCGTGCCGTCGCCCGGCCAGACGAAAATCAAAGGGGTGCCTAAAATGGTTCCTCTCAACAGTCTGGCCTACGAGGCGTTGTTCGGAAAAACTCCAAGAATCGGTGGTCGATTCTTCCATCACTGGAAAGATGGGAATTCTTTCAAGCATACCTGGATGCGAACTTGCGAGCGGGCAGGGGTGCATGATCTGCACTTCCACGATCTTCGCCATACCTTCACGACCTGGCTCACACAATGTGGCGTGGATTACGCTGTGATCCAGACGTTAAAAGGTGAGCCGCTGCCTGGTTCGGCGAAGTACTACATTCACAATTGGAACGCGCGATTGCGGGATGCCGTGACCAGGCTGGAAGCGTTTACGAAGGCGGTTCTCAGCGGGGAAAACGATGTTCAGGTGCCAGTTACTGCCACTTGGGTGCCAGTTGTTCAAAACGTGAATCCTCTAACTATGCGAAATGTGGTGCCGAGGGACAGAATCGAACTGTCGACACCAGCCTTTTCAGGGCTGTGCTCTGCCAACTGAGCTACCTCGGCACGGAAGAGGGAAGAGATCGATCTTTCGGCGTTGGGGCGTGGTTGTTCCGATATTCATAAGACCAGCCAAGGCCCCGCGCATCTTACCAAGGTCGCATATCCGACTTCCACATCTTTTGCGGGCACACAGGTTTCTTCTCGGTGCGCGTTTGGTATGAGTTTCCGTTGCGTTTCGCGAACAGCGAGATAAGACCCAAAGGCGGTTAGACCGGCATGGAGCGGGCATGATGTGTGTGGAGCAGGAGCTTCTGACGATTGGGCACGCCGACCTTGTCGAAAATATTCGTCATGTGATGCCGAACCGTACTATCACTAATCGATAATTTATAGGCAATGTCTTTGTTCGAGAGGCCCTGTCCCACCAACCGGATAATCTCTCGTTCCCGTTCGGTCAAGGCGTCGGGCCAAGCCGGCGACGGTGGGATGGGTTCCGCCTTCTCCGCGAAGGAGAGCCCAAGGCCCAGTTTCATCGCGCTCTCCCGTTCCACAGAGGGCTGGGGCTTCCCGGCGGCATAGAGCGCTTCAATCACCGCGAGCACGACTTCAGGTGGTTGAACCTTGAGGATGATGCCGTCGACTCCGGTAGCAAACGCCTCGCGCGTGCGGGCCTGGTCCTCCAGACCGCACAACAACACGATCTTACCGGTCGGGGCGGACTCTCGAATCTGGTTGATGGTGCCAGGGGCGTCGTGCTCGGTCTCTAGATCCAGGATGAACAGGTCGGGTCGGTTCTCGGTTCGGAGCAGGTCGGATGTCCTGCCGGGGTAGCGGTGCACGATCATTGGGACAGCGCTGGCTTCGAGAATTTTCTGTAAGCCCAACCACACGAGACACTGGCTACTAAGAATTGCGATTGTGAGTGTGGGCATCGCGGTGCCGGACATGCTGTCTCCTGGTTCAAGATGGAAGAAGAATGCTATTGAAACTGTCCCATATGGAGGGGTGGTTGCTCGTGGCCATGTGGAAAGGATTCCGAGTTCTAGACTGCCCGCTTTTCGATAATCTCCCTTCGCACCTGACTCACGAACGGGGTGTTATCTCACGTATTGATAGGGGAAAATGATACCCCCTATTAGTAGGGGTTCTAAATGGAACCCATCTTACATATCCAATCTGTTGAAAAAGCGATTCTATTCTGATTTTCTTGCCGATTGTGTGACTCTCACGTAATCCATCCATAAGGAAAACTTATTAATAGGAGCGATTACCGTAGCAAGAAATAACACCTGCTACAGCTATTGCGTGAGATGGCCAATCGTTCCGACAAAAGTGCTGGTGGTGACTACACGAAAACTCGACATCTGTCTTATGGCATAAGGTCAATGTTCCCTGATACTAGTAGGGTCAATAGGTCCTCGTTATTGCGGCTGAACGGCCGTATTTCTATGAAAAGAGACTGGGGGTCACGGGGCGAAGCTATGATTGCTCCCTGTAAAGAAGACCGCGCTGCACGGTACCAGCAGGTAACGATACCGGAGCTAGAACAAGTAGCAGGATCGAAGACCGACCGCCAATGGTATGCCATACAGACCTATTCTCGCCACGAGAAACAGGTGCGAGACCGGCTGCTGGCGGTGGGCATCGAGCCCTTACTTCCGCTGGGCAAGCAATGCCGCCAATGGTCCGATCGAAAAGTGTGGACGACGCTTCCACTATTCAGCGGGTATTGTTTTGCCAACTTTGCGTTAGCCGGAAGTCTTGCCGTTCTCCAGATACCGGGTGTCGTTCGCATTGTCGGTGCGTTGAAACCCGAACCCATTCCAGCAGAAGAAATCGCCGTGCTCCAGCAAGTGTCGTCGGTCAACCGTATGATGGAACCCTGCGACTACCTGATCGAAGGCGCATGGGTAGAAGTGATACGGGGTCCGCTCGTCGGCCTCCGCGGCCAACTCGTACGACGGGCCAGTCACCACGGGTTGGTGATCCGCGCCTCCCTCCTTCAGCGAGCTGCGCTCATCCACATAGGAACCGACGAGATTGTGCCTGTGCAGTGATCCTTCCGTTTTCCCCTTCATTGTTTCCTTCACTTTTTCTACAGATGTGGGACGGAGGTGGGGGAAATGGCAGTCATGTCCAAACTCCGCTTTACACGAGATCAGATACAACGCATGATGTCGGAGCTGGACGCCGGTCAGCTAGCCGCAGAAGTTTCAAGGCGGTATGGGATTTCTAGAAGTACCCTCTACCGGTGGCGGTCGAAGTTTGCCGATAAGCAACAACCGGGTGAGAAGGAACGGTTACGTTCATTAGAGGATGAGCATCGACGACTGAAAAGGCAGTTTGCTGAGCTCACGCTTGATTACGCGACGCTCCGGGCAGCCTTGATCAGAGATGTGAGGGGAGATTGTTAGAGAGAATCGATGACCGTAATCGCCGGGAGCAGGCAAAGGATGTGGGCCTTACGCAGCTGGATTCTCGTCGCCACTGTAGCATTTGCAGTGGTGGGATGCGCCGAAAAGAAGGTGGATTACAAAGTACATCTGCCGGAGCCGTCTGAGTTTTTCCTTGGACCGGAGGATGTGCTGAAGGTGACGGTATGGAAGAGCCCTGACCTATCGGGTGAGGTGACGATTCGTCCGGATGGCACGATCACCATGCCGCTTATCGGGGATGTGCCGGCAGCCGGTCTTACTGCCAACGTGTTAGCGAAACGCATCGCCGAGCGGCTTACGGAATACATCTCGTCGCCGATCGTCACAGTTCAAGTAAAGGAGGTCAACAGCTATTTCATCTACGTGTTGGGGGAAGTTGTAAAGCCCGGGAAGTATCCGCTGAAGTCCTATGCCAACGTGATGCAGGGTATTGCATTGGCCGGCGGCTTCGCACCCTTTGCGAGCAAGAACAAGATCAAAGTGTTGCGTAATGTGAGCACTGGCTCCGAAGGCCATGAAGAGAAACGCCAGATCGAAATTCCGGTGCGTTATGACGATATTCTAAAGGGCACCGCTGTGCCGGGAAATTTTGTTCTACTGAGCGGCGATGTCATCGTGGTGCCGTAGTTGAGTCGAAGATGGCTGCTTGCTCAGATGGCAAGCATCATTCTTGGGATGGGTGTAGGATTGTATTCGCTAAGTCAGGCGCAGATGGGTGGAGTGGGTGGGGGTATGGGTGGTGGGATGGGCGGAGGAATGCCGACTATTCCAGGAACCGCGTTCGGCGGGGCGACCGACCCCAGTTCGATTCGGGTAACAGAGGGGTTGCACGTTATTCCATCGGTCGGAGTTTCTGAGCGATACGACAGTAATGTGTTTTTTGCCCCGAAGAGTCAGCTACAGGGACTAAACCCCGCCGATTTTGTCACGACAGTCATGCCCCAACTCAGGGGATTGTATACCGATGGGCAAAAGCTGGTGAAAGCGAACGCAGTCGTGGGGGCAGTCGGCAGTTATTATGTGAATAATACGGGATTAAGTTATGTGGGCGCGAATGCCGGTGTGGTTCTGGACATGAACGATCTGTTGAGTCGATGGAGGCCGGGGGCGAGGTGGACGGTGTCTAATACGTTTTTTTACAGTCCACAACCTCCTGCGTTTCTTACAGGAGGCCCATTAGGGGAACAGGCAAATCCGTTGGTGGCAGGGTTTCAGGCATATCGGACCAATACAACCTCCAATAGCGTCAACACCGTATTTGAGCTTCCACTCAACAGGACTGTCAATTTGAGCGGGAGCTATAGGAACAGTTTTATCCACTACGGGGCATCGGACGTCCCGCAGGCCCCTACTCTGATTAGCCAAAACACTCAGTCCTATACCGCTGGTCTCATAACGCAGGTCTCTCTTTATGACTCCGTGAGAGTAGACTTCATTGGCAGCGAATATGATCAGGGCGAACTGGGGGCGTTTAGCGCAAGGGGTGGTACTCTGGGCTGGAGTCACAGATTTTCTCCTACAGTTAGTTTCAATGCTACCGGTGGTCTACAGGAGGTGTCGGGGGAATCAAACGGGGCGCCCTTCTTCTCGGTGATTGCACCAGTCGGTAACCTCGCCATCAGCTGGAATGATCCTACAACGTCGATGACTCTTGCATACCGGTCCGGTATTACTCCGTCGTTTCAGTTTCAAAGCGCGCCCATGCTCAATCATATGGTGTCGTTCAACATGACTCAGCAGACCCCGATCCGTGACTTGTCGGGCCTACTTGGAGCGAACTATAGCATCGCCAACGAGTATGGGTCGAATTCTGGAGGTGCCCAATCCTGGACCACTGTGCAGGGAACAGCGGGTGTGACGTATCGGGTCACCCAGAAGATGTTTCTCACGCTGATCTATAACTACCAAAATATTGATAACGTATCCGGAGGGCAGCAGTTTGCCTACGACAGGCAAGTTGTCCAACTAAGTCTAGCTCAGGCCTTCTACTGAAGAATAGAAGGATCGCGCTCATGAGCACGAACGAAGCCGACACGCCTGCCCTCTACGATCCACCGTCAGAGCCGCTGCCGGTGCTGATCCGGGAATATTGGGGGAACATCGTTCGCCGGAAATGGGTTGTGCTCGCCTCTGTTGTGGCAGGGGTCGCCGTTGCCGCCATCTTGTGCGTAGTCTTGCCGAAAAGTTATCGCTCCAGCACCTTGATTCTCATTGAAAATCAGAAGATCCCCGAGGACTACGTCAAAGGCATCGGAGGGGCGAATATCGAACAGCGTCTCACGACGATTCAGCAACAGGTAATGAGCCGGACTTTCCTAAGCCAGATTTTGGACGAATACAAACCCTATGAGGGGCAGGTGAGGCAGGAAGGCCTCGAGTCGGCCATTGAGACATTGCGCAAAATGATCAAGGTGGAGACTTTAGGCACCTCGGGCTCATGGGGCAAGAGTGTTGAGGCGCTCTCCATTTCTTTTGCCCACGAAGATCCTATGACGGCCATGAAGGTGACGGCGAAGCTCGCTTCGTTATTTGTCGAGGAAAACTTCAGAGCTCGCGAACAGCTTGTGACAGGTGTCTCGATCTTTCTGGAGCAAGAACTGCAGGAGGCAAAAAACTTGTTGGAGGCAAAAGAGCGTGCCATCAGCGAATTCAAGACACGCTATGTCACCGAGCTTCCCGAACAGAAGGAGGCGAATCTCAGGACATTGGATCGACTACAAACGGAACTCAACACGACCGTAGAAACCATCCATAGCCTCAATGCGCGGCAGAGCCTTTTTGAAAAGGCTGCGGCGCGGTATGAGCAGTATGAAATGAACGACGGTACTGCAAGCCAGCCGATGCCTCCATTGAGGAATCAGCCCATTCAAGATCCCCTGGCCATTCGCTTGGGCGAGCTTCAAAAGCAGCTTGCGACATTGATGGCGACGTACAAGGACACATACCCCGATGTGATCTTCCTGAAAGATGAAATCAAAGAACTACAAGCTCAGATAGCTGAACGAGATCAGATAGCGGAGGATAGGAAGCTCTCCCAGTCAGAAACCGAGCCGGATCATAACGAGAGGCCAGGGAGGCTGTTCGACCCACAGCAGCAGAAGCTGTTGGCACAGATGGACGAGTCCAGACTGGACATCGTGAATCTCAAAGCAAAGGAAGCCAGAATCGCTCGGGAAATGAAGGAAATTGAGGGTAGAGTCGAACGGACGCCGTCGCGTGAGCAACAATTGACGATCCTGGTCCGTGACTACGACAACATGCAGAAGAACTACCAAGCTCTGCTGGACAAACGATTGAACGCCCGCGTGGCGGAAAATCTTGAAAAGCGTCAGCAAGGGGAACAGATTCGCATACTGGACTCGGCGAATCTTCCTCAGAAGCCCGAGAAACCAAATCGATTGGTGGTGATGATCGTGGGCCTGATAGGAGGAGCTGGCCTTGGAATGGGCCTGGCCTTAGGACTTGATCAAGTGAATCCGACGTTCAAGCGGCGAGAAGAGGTAGAGAAATTGCCGGGAATACGATTGTTGGGGGTGATTCCAAATTTCTTCACGATGAATCCACGTGTTCAGGTACAGGAGCCAGCCGACCGTTCCCTTGCCGACGGCGTTTCTCGTTCGCCTACGGAAAGAGGAAGTTGGAGATATCCATCATGGATCACTTCAGCAAACCGCGAGGTGTCATTCGCACCGCACCTCAATCTTGTCACCAAATGGCAGCCGGGCTCGATTGCCGTCGAGCCCTACCGCATGGTTGCCACAAAGGTGGTCTTGTCTACCAAGGAAGTTGGCTCAACCATCATCACGGTGTCGAGTGCGGTGAAGGGAGAAGGCAAAACGACGACGGTCGTAAATCTTGGATATACCCTCGCTCGCGATCTTGGCAAAAGGACATTGCTTATCGATTGCGATTTTCGCTGCCCGGCCCTTCACCAGTATGTGACCTTGCCAGCTCGATCCGGATTGATCCAATTGCTGGATGGCCAGGCTCAGTTGGAAGACTGCTTGTCTGCCATCGATGAAACTCCATGTTCAATCATATCGGTTGGAGGATGGAGTGAGGAACACAAGGAGCTGACGAGGATTCAGCAACTGGGCGCGCTATTGCCGAAGCTACGAACACAGTTTGATTATGTCATCCTCAATTGCGCCCCGATACTCCCAAGTGCCACCACCGGAATCTTAGCGAGCCTGGCAGATGTTCTCATCCTGGTGATTCGGTCAGGCACGACACCAAAACGTGCTGTGCAACAGGCACTCACGATGCTTAGGCAGATCTCCGAGGCCTGTGTCGTTCTCAATGGAGTGGAGTTTCAAACAATGCCGTACTGCATGGGCGAATATGCCGGGTCCTATGGCAGAGGAACCTCATACGAACGAGCGCCAAGATAACCCCTCTTGGTTGCGTCAGTTGTGCCGGCCTGTTGGTCCAGCAATTGACAGTTGAAACCTTCCTGCAGTGACGCAACCATACCAAGAGGATCGAACACTCTGCCTGACTATCATATTGCGTTCGACCTCCAGGCATTGTCACGGTTGACCACCTCAAAGCCATTTGGAGCCATACATGAAGAAAATGGATTTTCACGTCCGTAACGGGAGAACCTTGGATAAGCACAAGTCTCCGTTAGGTTTACTCAAAGCCAACGAACTGTCGGCGCGGACTGAAAATAATGGTGTGCTTGCCAGCGCTTCAAACGACAGCTCAGGGCAGGCAAGGGGCTCTTTTTGCTGCATCGCGCCAGACGTCAAGGTTGGGAACAATGTAAGGTTTTCAAAGTTCGTCAACCTCTATGGATGTGAAGTAGGCGACGACACCAAAGTCGGCGCGTTTGTTGAGGTTCAGAAGAATGCCAAGGTCGGCAAAAGGTGCAAAATCTCGAGCCATACCTTCATCTGCGAGGGCGTGACGATCGAAGACGAAGTCTTTATCGGGCATAACGTCACCTTCGTGAACGACACCTTCCCTCGCGCGACGACCATGGCGGGCTCTCTCCAGACAGAGGCCGATTGGAAAGTCGAAACAACATTGGTGAAAAAGGGTGCATCGATCGGGTCCGGCGCGACGATTCTTGCCAATCTGGTGATCGGGGAGTACGCGCTGATCGGGGCCGGTGCGGTCGTGACAAAGGATGTGCCGGCACATGCCGTTGTCGCGGGAAATCCCGGCAAGGTGGTGCGATATTTCGAACCAAGGGAGCAGCAATGACTGACGAGAACATTCCCTTCCTGGATCTGGTCACGGTTCATCGGGAGTTGCAAGATGAATTGGTCGAAGTACTGACGACTGCGCTAAAGAGCGCTGGATTTATCGGTGGGCTGATGGTGCAGGGGTTCGAAGAGGACTTTGCCCGGTTCTGCGAGGCCCGATTCTGCGTCGGGGTCGGTAGCGGCACTGACGCCCTTCGGTTCGCCTTGATCGCCGCCGGTGTGAAGTCCGGTGATATCGTCATCACGGTTCCCAATACATTTATCGCCACGACCGAAGCCATTTCCCAGGCGGGTGCTCAACCGGATTTCGTCGACATCGATCCAAGAACGTATGCGATGGATCATGAAAAATTGCGTGAGTATTTGGAGCGCAAGTGCAGGTGGAATACGAAGACAGGACAAGTCATTCACAATGCGACCGGTAAGCCGATAACTGCCGTCGTTCCCGTCCATCTCTACGGCCAGATGGCCGATATGGATGCCATCCTTGATCTGGCCACCCAGTACAATTTCAAGGTAGTTGAAGACGCCTGCCAGGCACAGGGAGCAGAGTACTTCTCACAGAAGGACAATCGCTGGCACAAGGCCGGCTCGATGGGACACGCCGCCGCGTTCAGTTTCTATCCCGGTAAGAATCTGGGGGCTTGCGGTGAAGCGGGAGCCATTACCACCAACGACGAACAGCTAGCCCATATGTGCCGACTCTTGCGCGACCATGGGCAATCAAAGAAATATTTCCATGACATCGAAGGCTACAACGGCCGCCTTGATGCCATCCAGGCCGGATTTCTGCGCGTGAAACTACAGCATTTGGCAAAATGGAATGAACAGCGCCGAGAGGTGGCGGAGCGTTACAATAAGTTATTCGCCGGGGCAGAAGAAATCGTGACGTTGCCTCATCAACCGGGCTGGGCGCGATCGGTCTATCACCTCTATGTTGTGCAAGTTGAGGATCGTGTTGGTCTACAGAAGCACCTAAGCGACGTAGGCATCGGAACGGGGATTCACTATCCGGTGGCACTGCATCTGACGAAAGCCTACGAAGGGCTCGGCTTCCACCGTGGGGACTTTCCGATCACGGAAAAGTTGGTGGCGCAAATCTTATCGCTGCCGATGTTTCCCGGCTTGACGTTTGATCAGCAGGTACGAGTGGTAGGGGAGATTCAGAAAGCTGTGTCCACGTCCACGCAGTCACGATGAAGCACCAGGGCATGCACTATCATAGTGCGTAGCTGGTGACCAACCGTAGAGCCATTGTTCTGAACCGAACCGTTGCATTGAAAAATAATCATTTAGCTTGGTTTGTAACGGCATCCTTTTCTGTGTTGGTGGTCATTGGGTTGGCAAGTAGGCCGCCAATTACTGAATGTAATTCGGGTCCACCAGCTAATACAAACAACCAACTATTTCAGGCCCATCAGGTGGTGGTGCAGCCATGGCAAGGGCCTCATCACGTGTATGGGATATTCAGCCTGCCGGCTCAATATCGTCGCGATCGTCCCTATACAGCACGATTGGTTATTCTGGGGGTTGCCGAGGATATGCTAGAAATTAGTCCTGAATCGGGTTCAATGGGTGAGAGTAATGATGAAGTAGGCCATTATTTGGTTCGAGTGCATTTCCAAACTAGAAAAGCCTTATGGATACTCTTGACTGGAGGATTCGGGAATTTGAAATCCGCCTGTCTTTGGTGGTTAATGGTTTCCGATCGAGATGAGGTGAATGGGGACAGGAGTAATGAGCTGTATGTTGAACGGAGAGTAAGAGTATGAACATACTTCTTGTCGGGAATATGGGCTACATCGGACCGGTGTTGGCGCGACATTTGCGCCAGGCTTATCCCCACGCTGTCCTCATCGGGTATGATGCGGGACTATTTGCCCACTGTCTGCTTGGTGCCGTGGCTCTTCCGGAAATCATTTTGGATCGACAGATTTTCGGAGATGTCTGGCACCTCGACAAGACTGTGCTCGAAGGGGTTGATGTGGTCGTCAATTTGGCTGCCATCTCCAATGATCCGATCGGCAATAGATTTGAAGACGCAACACTGGCGATCAACTACAAAGCGGCGGTGGAGCTCGCCGCGAAGGCCAAGCTGGCCGGCGTCCGTTCCTATGTCTTTGCTTCGAGTTGCAGTGTCTATGGGTGCGCCGAGGAGGGGGCGAAGACGGAATCGTCTGGGTTAGATCCGCTCACCGCGTACGCGCGTTCAAAGGTAATGGCGGAGAAAGAATTGATCCCAATGGCGGACGGACGATTCATCGTCACATGCCTCAGGTTTGCGACGGCATGTGGAATGAGCGACCGCCTCAGGCTCGATCTGGTCCTCAACGATTTTGTCGCCGGCGCGCTGACTCAGAAAAAGATTGTCGTCATGAGCGACGGTACTCCGTGGCGTCCGTTGATCAATGTCAAGGACATGGCTCGGGCGATCGACTGAGCCATAGGCCGCACGGCTAAAATCGGCGGCACAGGACTGGTTGTCAATGTAGGTAGCAATGAATGGAATTGCCAGGTAAAAGACCTCGCTCATGCCGTGGCTGCGGCCATTTTGGGAGTGGACGTATCGATCAATACCAACGCCCCGCCTGACCGGCGTTCATATCGAGTCAGTTACGACTTATTCAAAGAGTTGGCTCCTGGCTTCCAGCCCAGATTCGATCTGAAATCCACGATTCATGAGATGACCGACGGGTTGCAAAAGGCCGGTTTCCAGAATGCAGCGTACCGCGAGTCCCAGTTCATAAGACTGAATGTTATTAACAGGTTCCGCGAACAGGCATTGCTGGATGAGAAACTAGGGATGTCGTTTGCCGGCGGAAGAGACGGTGCTGTATCGGTCTGGACTGTTTGAGAGCGGACGAGGCGCACCGAATTAAAAGACGAGGTCGATCGGACAGTCTGGATTTGAGACTATCGTGCCCTATGGAGGAAAAGTTCTCACGATTATCAACCAAATGGCTCGGGTGTCCTGAGGGAACATATGCTCTCAAAGGCCACGAAGAGCCGGAAGAGGGAGAAAGGGCCATGAGATGATTTTTACAGAAACAAAGCTGAAAGGTGCGTACATTATCGACCTCGAACGTCGAGAAGATACGCGCGGTTTCTTTGCCCGTGCTTTTTGCCAGAAGGAATTTGAGACACACGATTTGAAACCCGTCATCGCCCAAGCCAATGTGGCGTTTAACGCGAAGAAGGGCACTCTACGAGGAATGCACTTTCAATTTCCTCCTGCGGCAGAAAGCAAGCTCGTGCGTTGCACGAGGGGAGCGATCCTCGACATTATCGTCGACCTCCGTCCTGAGAGCCCGACCTATCTCGATCACATCGCGGTTGAATTGAGCGAAGATAATCAGCGCTCGCTCTATGTGCCTGAGCGATTTGCGCACGGATATCAAGCGTTGAGGGACGGTACTGAGACAAGCTATCAGGTGGGCGAATTCTATACGCCGGGATGCGAGGGGGGACTGCGGCATGATGATCCGCGGTTGAGACTTCACTGGCCCCTGCCGGTCGTGAGCATTTCTGAGAAGGATACTCTGTGGAAACTGCTCGATGACATCGAACCGGAGCTGAAACAAAAGATGAGTGAATAGTATCGAGCGTAGTCAATCCATGTAGTCAATCGTGAAGCAACGAATGGTGTCGGCAAATTGCAGCACGATTTTTGTGAGAGGAGGTAGATATGGTCCTAGTAGACAGTGCCCTGAAAGCCCGAGAAGCAGAGGGAAGACCGATTCGTGTCGGAATGGTCGGCGCAGGGTTTATGGGACAGGGGCTGACAAACCAAGTGGTTCACAGCGTTCCCGGAATGCGCATGGCTGCGGTTTCGAACCGTCGTCTGAAGCGGGCCTTGGATGTGTATACCTATGCAGGACTCACGGACATAGTCGAGGCTGCTACGCAGCGACATTTGGATGAGGCGATTCGTGCCGGAAAGCCCGTGGTGACCGAAGATGCGTTTCTGCTCGCGAGGTCGGAGGAGATCGACATATTGATCGACGTTACCGGCTCAGTCGAATTCGGCGCCCATCTCGTTCTCGATGCGTTCAAACACGGGAAAGACGTCGTACTGATGAACGCCGAAATCGACGCCACCATCGGTCCGATGCTTCAAGTCTACGCGGAGAAATACGGTGTCATCTTGTCCGCCTGCGACGGTGATGAGCCGGGGCTTCAGATGAATCTCTATCGATGGGTAAAAGGGTTGGGGATGATCCCGCGGGTAGTCGGCAATATCAAAGGCCTCCAAGATCCCTATCGTAATCCTACGACTCAACAGGGGTTTGCCGAGCGCTGGGGACAGAATCCGGCTATGGTCACGAGCTTTGCGGACGGCACGAAGATCAGCTGCGAACAAACGATTGTGGCGAATGCGACCGGATTTGTGGTGAGGTCAAGAGGAATGTCCCGGGGGGCCGAGTATAAAGACGACATCCTCAAGATCGGTCAGCGCTATGATATCGATGAACTTCGTCGGTTGGGTGGAATCATCGATTACGTCGTGGGTACGCCGCTCACCAAAGCTTTTGTCCTGGCGGAACATCCGGACCCCAAACAACAACACTACCTCAATCTCTATAAAATGGGAGAGGGACCGTTATATTCATTTTTTGTTCCTTATCATCTCGTTCATTTCGAAGCGCCTAATGCCATCGCTCGTGTCGCGCTGTTCCGGGATTGTCTGGCCAAGCCGCTTGGGGGACCGGTCGTTGAAGTGTGCGCCGTGGCGAAGCGCGACCTTAAGAAGGGGGAAGTTCTCGATGACTATGGAATGTACATGACATACGGCGAAGCAGTGAATACGGACGAAATGAGCAGGGGGCGGTACCTTCCCGAGGGACTCGTGGAGGGGTGTATCCTCAAGAAGGATATCAAGAAGGACGAAGTGATCACGTATGACGATGTAAAGCTCCCTCCAGGCCGAGTGGCCGACAAGCTGCGATCTGAACAATATAAGCATTTTAGAGGTGAGACCTGGCTCGAAGAGTATATCGCATCCTCTGAAATGGTAGATCAAGTAGCCTGCCAATCAATTGCATAAACCAAACCTTTCACCCATTATTCATGACGGCGAGGGACTCTCGAAACGAAGGGGTGATGCGATATATTGCAGTCACTGGAATATCCGGGAAAGTCGGAGATGCTCTGCGCCGTTTTCGTCCTCGAAGGGCAACACTGACCGGCTTAGTCCACAAACACGGGCCGGAAACAGAAGATTTAACGGAAGTCGTGCAGGATTTTGATTGTACTGATGAAGGCAGAGTCAAAGACATTGTGAGAAAGTTGGCAGGCAATAAAGTCAGAACGATAATAAATTGTGCCGGCGAAACAGATCTTGATGGAGTCGAAGGACAAAGGTACGCAGCAGAACCAATCGCCCTCTCGGCGTATCAAAAAAACACACGTGGCGCGGAAATATTGGCCGACGCTTGTGCTGAACTTGCTGCAGAAGGTACGAACATATTATTGCTGCATCTTTCCAGTGAGTCTGTATTTGGAGATAATGTCCATGGGAAAAAGTATACGGAAGAAGACGAACTCAAAGTACCCAGGGACCACACTGGCGCGGTTAATTATGCCGATACGGTTACTATGCCGACGTTCTATGGCCTTACAAAGGTCCTGGGGGAACAAAAAGTCCTGGAAAGATATCGTGAGGGATCGGTCATAGTGCGGATGCACGGAGTGCAAGGACCTCTTGGGGGTTTATTTAAGAGGACCTGTTCTGAGCTTCAAATGGGTAAGCCGTTTACGAGAGTAGATGACATGTATGTTGCACATCTCACAGATGCAACAGTGGCAGAAGCAATCTTTACGATTGAAGATGCCATGCATGATCCTGAAAGACGAACCAGAGGCATTTATCACGTAAGCGCCCGCAATCCTCTTACACCCTATGACATCAGTCTACGGTTCGCAGACAGATTAGGAAAACCACGCAGTGTCATTACTCCTATTCCTCTAAGAGAACTGATTGAGGCTGGTCGAAAGTCAGGCAAACCTCTGGCGCCACGACCTCACTACACAATTCTTGACGTGGCAAAATTTGAACAGGAGTTCTATCGCTTACCCACGGCTGAAGCAGCAATCGATAAGTATGTCGAGTTATACGGGCATTTATTCGGAATGTGACCAGACTCGACAACGCTTCCAGGAATACTTCCCACAGCATCGCACATAATCGACACACCGCGTAGTGAACGGCCTCGCGATACGTTCAGGATGTAATCCGGCCGAAGCCCCTGAGCCTGGTCCTGCCGGGCCATAATCTGCTCTAACAGGTTGCGGAAAAACTCGGTTGATACCAACAATATGGCTGGAATGTTCTGTACGGTATGAACGGCAGAATACCGTCAGGATGCTCAAAAAGACTGTCCAGCAAGGCCGCAGCGAGCGAAGGGGCGAGGCGTACGCTTCGGTACGTTGAGCCGCTGAGCGATGCGAGAACGCCGCTGGCGGACTTTTTCAGCATCCTGTTAAAGCGTGGATCACCCGCTCTTCTGGTAACGACATATCGACCTCGATCGCAAGGCCCTCGCGCACACCTTCGTTCGGTTCGTTCAACCTCCGCTTTCCGCATGGAATCCTTGTGGGTCGTTATGCTGCCAGAAGATTCTTCACTTGATCTGTCTTAAGTTTGGGGGGGATATGCCATGAAAGTCGTACTGTTTTGTGGCGGTTTTGGGATGAGATTAAGAGAATACTCGGAGTCGCTTCCGAAGCCGATGGTGCCCATCGGCTATCGACCGATCCTATGGCACGTGATGAAGTATTATGCCCACTTCGGACATAAGGATTTCGTGTTGTGTCTTGGTCATGCCGCCGATGTCGTGAAGAAATACTTCTTGAACTACGAAGAGGGCATTTCGAACGATTTCGTGCTTTCGGAGGGTGGGAAACGTCTCGATCTTCTGAATAGAGACATCAGCGACTGGCGAATCATATTTGCCGACACCGGACTGACTTCCAACATAGGTCAACGATTGAAGGCGGTGGAAAAATACCTGGATGGCGAAGAGATGTTTCTCGCCAACTATAGTGACGGTCTCACGGATCTTCCGCTGCCGACCCAGCTTGACCATTTTCTCAGGCAAGGCAAAATCGGCAGTTTCGTCTGCGTCAAGCCGCGCCTGAGCTATCACATCGTCACGTTGAACGGACAGGATGATATCGAAAAGATTCAGGACATGAGCCAGACCAATATTCGGATCAACGGCGGCTTCTTTATGTTCAAGAAGGACATCTTCAACTATCTCGGTCCAGGAGAGGAACTGGTTCGGGAACCCTTCCAGAGGTTGATCAAAGAAAAGCAGCTCATCGGATACAAATACGACGGTTTCTGGGCTTCCATGGATACGTTCAAGGATAAACAAGCTTTGGATGAGATGTATTCGCATGGTGGTGCACCATGGGAAGTATGGAAACCCCGTTCTGAGAGAAAAGACTTCTCCTCCTGACCGTACGCAACCTTCTAGTTTGTGTCGCCGATTCCCGTGAAAACCACCTTCCCGATTCAGCTCGATCGAAGACGCTTGAATATCCTCTGCATCGGAGCTCATGCCGACGACATGGAGATCGGATGCGGCGGGACCATTCTCAAGCTGTTGCAGACCCATCCTGGAAGCCGTGTCGTATGGGTGGTTCTGACGGCAAGAGGGGATCGTAAGAAAGAAGCGGTGAAAAGTGCTGGTTCGTTTCTCCGGGGAGCAGGAGTTGCGCACATCGTCACCAAATCCTTCAGGGAAAGCTATTTGCCGTATCAGGGGAAGGAAGTAAAGGAGTATTTCGACACCCTTCCACATGTGATCGATCCGGACCTTATTTTTACCCATTATCGTCATGATCTTCACCAGGACCATCGTATCCTGTGCGAATTGACATGGAATACCTATCGCCGCCACCAGATTCTCGAATACGAGATTCCAAAGTACGATGGAGACCTCGGTCAACCCAATCTGTACGTGCCGCTCACGGACGAAGTAAGCAGGGAAAAGGTTCGATTGCTTATGGAGGGATTTGCAACACAACGTAGTAAGCGATGGTTCACGGAAGATACCTTCTACAGTTTGCTCAGGATTCGAGGAATTGAATCTCCTGCGGCCACCAGGTACGCCGAAGCCTTCTATGCAAGGAGAGTAGTACTTGAATAGTCTTAACACTGAGGGATAGATGAAGTTGAAAGCGGGAGATTGGGTTGAGATTAAGAGTAAAGAGGAAATTCTTGCCACGCTGGACAAGAACGGGCGTTTGGAAGAAATGCCCTTTATGCCACAGATGTTTGAGTATTGTGGCCGGAGGTTCAAGGTTTACAAAAGAGCTCACAAAACGTGTGACACAGTTTATCCGATTAGGGGGCGACGTTTGTCGGGTACAGTCCATCTAGAACTGCGGTGCAACGGCGCTGCATATGGCGGGTGCCAAGCTAACTGCCTTATTTTTTGGAAGACGGCATGGCTGAAACCGGTCAATGGGAAGGTGGTCGGTACACACTATGTTTCACAAGTTGGGCGACCCATATCCATCTTGTCGGCAGGTACGACTGAGACGGATGTTATTGCTGGAACCTATGCAGAAGTTCCAGACTTTCCCGACGGGCGAAAATATATCTGTCAGGCGACGCAATTACCCAGTTTCACGACGGATCTAAACTGGTGGGATCTTCGGCAGTACATGGAAGATCTTACTTCGGGGAACGTGACGACAAGCCAATTTTGCAAAGGGGTGGCGTATGCCACCTATAATAATGTGATTAATGCTGGGATTGGGTTAGGTCGCGCGCTTCGTTGGCTCTACGACCGGGCTCAGTCTCTATGGGGAGGTGTTCCTTATCCGAGAACAAGAGGGCGTCTCCCGGTCGATCAACCAACGCCGACTTGTGCGCTAGATCTCCAACCTGGGGAACGTGTCCGAGTAAAGCCATTTCATGAGGTTCTCGCCACTCTCAATACTCAGAATAAGAATAGAGGACTGTATTTTGATGCGGAAGCCGTCCCCTATTGTGGAGGTGAATATCGAGTGCGGTCACGCTTGAATAAGTTCATTGAAGAGAAGACGGGAAAGCTCATCACACTGAAGAACAGTTCGATACTTCTCGATGGCGTCTGGTGCCGCTCACGTTACAGTGAGTGTCGGATGTTTTGCCCGCGAAGTATCTATACATGGTGGCGAGAAATCTGGCTCGAACGAGTTTCAGAGGAATCTGAAAGTGGGCTGAGAAATCGGCCGGAATTGTCTTCTCATGATCACGATAAGACCACATCACGACACCGATTGAGACTGCGAAGTCGTGTAGGCCAGAAAGCGTACGACCGTTAATTGTTACCGTTGTTGCAATTACCCAAGGGCCCATCTGTCTGTCTCTTACTCATTGAGTGAATCGAAAAGTCAGCCGGTGATCACTGGAACCCGGTCCATAATGTCTCGATGGAAGATCTCAAGGAGAAGACGCTTCGAGGTGGTGTCGCAAAAGTCTGCGCCCAAGGAGTAAACTTCTTTCTTCGGCTTGGCTCCCTGATGGTGTTGGCGCGACTGCTGGACCCGAAGGATTTTGGATTGGTTGGGATGGTCACAGCCGTCACAGGAGTCTTCAGCTTATTTAAGGATGCCGGCCTGTCGATGGCGACAGTCCAACGAACGACGATCTCCCACGAAGAAGTGTCAACATTGTTCTGGCTCAATATGGCGGTGGGCGCAGTGCTTGGGTGCCTGTCACTGGGGATCGCGCCCATACTCGTTTCTTTCTATGAAGAGCCCCGCCTTTTCTATGTGACAGCAGCGTTGGGAGCCGGATTCTTATTCAATGCGGCCGGCGTGCAACACTCTGCGCTTCTCCAACGGCAAATGCGCTTTGTCACGTTGTCAGTGATCGAAACGATTGCGTTGTTGATCAGTACCGCAGTGGGCATCAGCATGGCTCTAAGCGGTTTCGGATATTGGGCACTCGTCGGCATGGCGGTTGCGCTGCCGGCGGTCTCCACAATCTGCTTGTGGTCGATCGATACATGGGTGCCGGGGATGCCGAGTCGAGGAGCGGAAATTGGATCGATGGTGCGTTTTGGAGGCATAGCCACCTTAAACGGTCTTGTCGTGTATGTGGCGTATAACCTAGAGAAGGTGCTCCTGGGTCGATTTTGGGGAGCCGAAGCACTTGGAGTTTATGGGAGAGCCTATCAGCTCGTTAACATCCCCACGGAGAACCTGAATTCCGCAATGGGAGGGGTATTATTCGCGGCCTTGTCGCGACTCCAGAATGAACCAGAACGCTTGAAAAAGTACTTTTTGAAGAGCTACGCATTGCTTCTATCGGTCACCTTGCCTATTTCGGTTGCATCCGCTTTGTTTGCCGATGACATTATCTTTCTTGCCCTTGGGCCAAAGTGGCAAGATGCCGTGCCGATTTTCAGATTACTGACTCCGACGATTCTCATCTTTGCACTAATCAATCCGATGTATTGTCTGTTTGTCTCAATCGGATTGGTGGGGCGGAGCTTGAAGCTTGCTCTGGTGATCGCTCCCTTGGTCATCACGGCTTATATTGTTGGGTTACCATACGGCCCGCGCGGCGTCGCGTTCGCCTACTCAGCCGTACTGATGTTGTGGGTTGTTCCTCACCTTGCCTGGTCTATACACGGCACGATGATTTCTCTGAGAGATCTTTTACAAACTGTGGGGCGACCGCTTCTTTCGACGGTTGTAGCCGCGGCTTTCGCCTATGTTGTTGACCTAGCCTATGCGCAATCACTGGCTCCGCTGGCTCGACTTTCATTCAGTGGTGGCATCATGGTTGTGGTGTACCTATGGATGCTGTTATTCGTTATGGGGCAGAAGTCATTTTACTTGGATCTTCTTAGAGGTCTAAGAAAACGCTCTCCGGTCGGAGAAAGAGAATCTCTCGAATTGGCATAGCTATCAAGCGATGGTGAAGTATGATTACAGACGAACCGTTGGTTTCCATCGTTACTCCCGTCTATAACGGACAGAAATACCTTTCTGAGTGCATCGAGAGTGTTCTGGCGCAGACGTATGCAAATTGGGAATACGCGATTGTCAATAATTGTAGTACGGACAAGACCTTGGAGATCGCCGGGGCATATGTCAAGAGGGACAAGCGCATTCGGGTTCATAGCTATGATGAGTTTGTAAGCGTAATGGAGAGCTATAACAGAGCACTTCGCATAATATCCCCAAGCAGCAAATACTGTAAGATAGTGGATGCGGACGATTGGATTGAATCAGATTGCTTGACTCAAATGGTGAGGGTAGCAGAAACCTATCCGACCGCTGCAATTGTCGGGTCATATCAACGCTGCGGTGGAAAGGTGCTCGGTGAAGGGCTGCCCTCAAACGTTGAATTCCTGTCTGGCCGAGAAGTCTCGCGATTGAGTTTGGTGTCGCTGGGATTCCCCAAGACATTGGATGCTTTTGGAAATCAAACCAGCGTCTTGTATCGGTCTGACGTGATCAGGAAGAACGATCCATTTTTCCCTCATCTTTTCCCGTACGCGGACACAACCGCATGCTACAAGTATCTTCAGCATCACGACTTCGGGTTTGTGCACAGTGCCGTTTCCACGAGGCGTGTTCACGATGATACAGTCTCCTCCAAGGTTGCTGACAAGTATGGAATCGGGTTGCTCGGCTCCCTCGGCCACATTATTGACTATGGACCATTGCTTGTTGAGGAAAATGAGCTGGAAGAACTAAAAGCCAGATTTCTGAGAAAATACTACAAAATTATGGGGGCGAGCCTGCTTAAATTAAACTGGGAAAGGGAGGTTTGGCTCTTTCAAGTTTCCAGGATGCAAGAACTGGGATATCCACTCAGCTTCTGGAAACTAATAGGAGGCGCTGCGGAAGAAGTTACAGAGGAATTGCATGATCCACGAATGGCATTCCGGAAGTTCTTTAGGGCTCTGGAAAGAAGGGTTGGTAAATGAGAGGATGCTGAAGCTCCCAAGTGAAGCCGCTCATGAAACGCAAGAAGATTTGGATAGACCTCGATAATTCTCCGCATGTGCCGCTCTTTGTTCCTATCATCAAAGAACTTGAGGAAAGAGGGCATACGATCATCCTAACAACCCGCGATACTTTCCAAGTGCTCGGTCTTGCCGACCGCTACAAGCTGAAATATGAGAAAGTGGGTAGACATTACGGAGCTAATAAGCTGCTAAAGGTCATTGGTACGATTTGGCGAAGTATTCAACTATGCAGGGTAGTCCTCAAGGAGAAGCCTGATATCTCTCTATCTCACGGCTCTCGACCTCTTGTGCTACTATCTTCAGTGCTTAGCATCCCTACGATACTCATGTTTGATTATGAGTATGCAACAATGCTTCCGATCATCAAGCCTGAATTGGGCATCGCACCTGAAGTCATCAGAAACCCTCGCATAGCGAACCATTTCAGGCGTGGTCTGCGTACTTACTCCGGTATCAAGGAAGATGTCTATGTGCCCTCATTTAGGCCAGACCCTTCAATTGTTCAACAGTTGAATCTTGAAGAGCATGATATTGTGGCAACTATTCGTCCGCCTGCGAGTGAGGCGCACTATCACAACCCCGAGAGTGACAAGCTTTTTTCCAAAGTTATAGAAGTTCTCGGATCGAGTACAGAGGTTCGAATGATTATTTTGCCGCGGAATGAAAAGACCGAGAAAGAACTAATATATAGGACCTGGCCCATCTGGTGCAAAGAGGGGAAAATAATTATTCCTGATCAAGTTGTAGATGGCCTTAATTTAATATGGCATTCAGACTTGGTGATTAGCGGTGGTGGCACCATGAACAGGGAAGCGGCTGCATTGGGTGTTCCTGTATACAGCATTTTTCGAGGCGCTCATGGGGCAGTCGACAACTATTTGGCCGAACATGGCCGACTAATAATGATTGAAAGCCAGGATGATGTGGTGTCAAAGATTCAATTGGTCAAGAGACGCAAAGGAACGGAGAGGTACAGTATTGACTATTTGGCTTTAAACAAAATCATGACTGCCATAGAGGAAGTCCTTAACCATCCATCCATTTCGTAAGCAAATTTCGACCTTTGATCATTGTTCCGACCAGAGGGGACTGCTCGTCCTCCCGTGGGTGGGAGTTGAGCCCACGCTCCGCATTCACTTCTTGCAGTAGCCTTCCAGGCTATCTGATCCGGAGATGCCGGAAGGATAGTTAGTGCTTTGCCCGAACGGTAGTGGTCAAGGAACGACGTTCTGGACCTTGGCGACACCTCGGAAATCGTTCCGGATTAATAAATCAATCAATGCTTGGTATTATCTTCACTCTCGACTACGAGATTCATGGAAACGGTGAGGGCAATCCTTACGATTTGATGATCGAACCGACTGAGAGGCTGCTTCGTCTATGCGAACAATTTGGAGCAAAACTGACCATTATGGCGGATGTCGCCGAGATATTGAAATTCAAGGAATACAAAGAGGAGAACCGACAGGATGATTATTCTTATGATGCCATCGTGGATCAACTACGTGGCGCCATTACAAACGGCCACGATGTTCAGTTGCACATCCACTCATCCTATTTTAATGCGACGCACGACAACGGGTATTGGATCCAAGATTGGTCGGAATATGACTTCGCGCGGTTACCTTATGAACGGATGAGCGGGATGATCGGCTTGTGCAAGCAGTTTCTCGAGTCGCTGCTACGACCGGTCGATTCCAGCTACCGCTGTGTTGCGTTTCGTGCGGCCAACTGGTCGGTCAGCCCTTCTAAAAATGTAGTCCAGGCCCTGATTGAGCATGGTATTAGTATTGATACCTCCATCTTTAAGTATGGGCGTCGCAAGGGCGTCGTAAATTTCGATTATTCTCAGGCTTATAGCCCGATCGTTCCTTGGCGAGTAAAAGAAGATGATATGTGTGGTCGGGATGATACCGGCTCCCTCTGGGAACTCCCCATTTATAGCGAGAGACGTTGGATCGGCGCGTTTCTGACCTGGAACCGCTTTTCCCGTGCCCTCATGAGTTTGCGTCACAGAGTAGGCCAGTCTGGACTAAGCAGTCAGCAAACTAGATCACATGCAACTCCAGCGGGAAACGGTTGGTTGGGCAGCGTTGCGCCGGACTCTCAGGGAGAGGGATGGTTGGCTACTCTCCTGCAGCGGCACGCTTGGAAGGCTGACTTCAATCAGTGTGGGGGCGGGCAATTGATCAATGCCCTGCATAGGGCATCCGATCGGTACGATCCTCATAACAATAAAATGCTTCCATTTATTCTTATCGGTCATCCAAAGCTGTTTACAAAGCGAAATGAAAAAAGCCTGTCATTGCTTCTACGACATTGTGCAAAACATCCTGATAAATTCGAGTTTGGTACCCTAAAAGCGATGCATCTATCATTACGGAACAATGCAAGTTAACACATGGGAGCAAGCCTAGTGGATGTCTCAATTGTCGTCGTAAGTTGGAATGCACGCGAGTACCTCGTCAACTGTCTACATTCCATTGCAGAAACGCGCGGTCGTCTTTCCCTGGAAGTTATCGTCGTGGACAATGCGTCTTCTGACGGAAGCCCCGAGGCGGTTGGCGCTCAATTTCCCTGGGCTCAATTGGTTCAAACCGGATCGAATCTAGGATTTGCGCGGGGTAACAACGTCGGCATGATGCGCAGCACCGGGCGCTATGTCTGCCTGATTAACTCCGATGTTGTGCTCCTCGATGGCTGCCTTCAGGGTCTCGTGGAATTCATGGACGCGCATCCGAGAGTAGGCCTCGCTGGACCGCGTATTCTTAATGCAGACAGGACTCTCCAAATCTCAATGCGCCGATCACCAAGCTTGTGGGCCAACTGGGGCCACGCTTTGTTTTTAAACCGGGCTCCGCTGCTAAGCGCGCTTTTTCCGCCCATCGAGATCGCGCCTTCAAGTGACGTTAACATTCGGGAAGTGCCGGTGTTGTATGGAATGTTTTGGATGGCATCCCGCGAGGCATTGAGGCACATCGGCGGACTAGACGAAGACTACTTCATGTATGGAGAGGATGTGGATTGGTGCCGCCGATTTCATGCGGCGAATTGGCAGGTAATGTATTATCCCCTCAGCGAGGCCATTCACTTCGGCGGAGGAAGTTCCAAGATCGCTCCCGTCAAATATTTCATTGAAAACCGCAGATCGCGTCTCCTGTATTTTCAGAAGAATCATGGGCGCTGGGCGCGGGCGTTGGACGCTGGCGCATTGCTTGTAGACTCTGCGTTAAGATCGGTCGGTTGGAGCATGGCCTGCTGGTTGGGGCGTGGCGACGCACAACACAACGTGTTGATGCGAGACCGAAACGTAGCCTGCTTTAGGTGGCTGATGGCGGGTAGCATGTCTGCTAACACGAAGGAACAAAAAGGAGCCGTGTCATCAAAATGGCAATCGCCATCATAGCCAAGAATCTGTTGCCTTGGAACGGATATGCCAAGTTGAGAACGCTTTACCGGAAATTGGACGCGTGGCTCTATCGAGGTGACCAGTTTCAGTGTCCCATTTGCGGAAACAGTTTTCGCATCTTCAAACCTTTTGGAGCCGACGTGGCGGTGGCGCGGGAATTGTGCATGGTATCATTGGGTCATCGTGAAGCAAGCCTATGTCCCGGTTGTGCTAGTAAAGAGCGAGACCGTGCCATAGCGCTGTATCTGACGGCCAGAAAGTGTTGGTTTCGAAGCGCCCACCGCGCCATTCTTCACATTGCGCCAGAAGAAGGGCTGGGACATTTTCTTCGTATGCTACCCAATGTCTCGTACCTGTCTGGGGATCTGTACCCTAACGATGCTCCGACGCAAGCCATGCGTCGCATTGATGTGACTCAGATGCCTTTTGAGTCAGGGTCGTTCGACTTGTTGATCTGTAGTCACGTGCTGGAACATGTCGCAGATGACCGCAAGGCGATGCGGGAAGCCTGCCGAATCTTGAAAGAAGGGGGTGTCGCATTTCTTCAGGTCCCGTATTCGCCCGTTCTGAAGGAAACGCGCGAAGATCCTGCGGTTATGGATGGGGCGAGTCGTCTTCGACTGTTTGGGCAGGAAGATCACCTCCGGCTTTACGGAACAGATTATGCTGAGCGGTTGCGAGGAGCTGGATTCATGGTTATGGTGCGGGGAGTAATCGATGCGTTTGGGAAAAAAGAGGTTCGCAAGAACGGCTTAACGCCTGAAGAGAGTCTTTTTATATGCTCGAAAGGCCCATCGGCTTTGACTATCAATTGTGGAGCCCAGCGGTGAGCGATAGAAAGCATCAATTTTCCTATGGGCTTATTACTCCGGCACGCAATGAAGAAGCACATATAGGCAGGCTGATTCAGTGCGTGGCCGCGCAGACTATGGTGCCGATGAAATACATAATTGTCAGCGACGGCTCTACGGACCGAACGGATGAGATCGTGGAGCAGCACGCGCGGGAGTTGGGTTTTGTGGAATTGCTGCGGCGCGAAAAGAACGAGCGACCAGGATTCGGTTCGAAGGCGTTGGCGTTCAACGCCGGCTGGGAGCGATTGCGGGCGCAGGATTTTGATTTCATCGCGAACCTGGATGCCGATATTTCGTTCGAGCCGCGCTACTTCGAATCGCTGATCGAGGAGTTTCAGAACGATCCGGACCTAGGCTTAGCGGGGGGGCACGTCCACGACCTCCTTGGCGGGCGGTTCGTCCCGCAAAGAATGAGCGAAGACAGTGTCGCGGGACCGACGCAATTCTTCCGCCAGCAGTGCCTGGCGGACATCGGTGGCTATCTGGCCCTGCGATGGGGCGGGATCGACGCGGCCGCGGAGATTATGGCCCGGATGAAGGGATGGAAGACGCGGACCATCTGGAATTCCAGAGTCCTTGCACATCGTCCTGTTCGCACGGGCCGCAAGAGTGTTTTCGGCGTGCGGTTTAGCAAGGGGATCATGAACAACGCGCTTGGGTATCACCCGCTGTTCCAGACGCTGTCATGCCTGTGGCGCGTGGCAGATCATCCGTTCGTGGCGGGCAGCGCGTGCGTCATGGCGGGGTATATTTGGGCGGCGCTTCAAGGCCGCGAGAGCCAGGTTCCCCAGGAATTTGTGGACTTCTTGCGCAACGAACAACTGCACCGGCTGGGCCTTCGCTGAGGTGAGCTGAAAATCATCCCCTCGTGGCAACCCACGGGGGGATTTCTGTCATGATTTGCTACTTAGTCACAACGAGGTTCTATGTGCGGTTTTTGCGGTGTCTTTGATCGGTCGGGCGATCCCATCGACAAAGTCACCATTGAGCGGATGACCACGGCTCTCAAACATCGCGGACCGGATGGAGACGGGCACTTTTGGGATCGCGAGATCGCGTTGGGGCATCGCCGGCTCAGCATCATTGACGTAGAGGGCGGCGCCCAGCCGATTGGCAACGAAGACGGAAGTCTGCAAGTTGTTTTTAACGGTGAGATTTATAATTTTATCGAGTTGCGAAAGGAGCTTGAGAGCGCCGGGCATACATTTAAAACTCGGTCCGACACAGAGGTCATCGTTCACGCGTATGAAAAGTGGGGCACGGACTGCGTAAACCGTTTCAACGGAATGTTTGCCTTCGCAATCTGGGACAAACATAAAAGGGAACTGTTTGTTGCGAGGGACCATCTTGGAGTTAAGCCCCTTTACTATACGTTGATCGGAGATCGGCTGGCGTTCGCATCGGAGATCAAAGCCCTCCTTCAAGTTCCCGGTTGTCAGCGGGAAATCGACGTGGATTCTTTGGCGGACCTCTTTACGTTCCGTTATGTTCCATCACCCAAGACGTTGTTCAGGGGTATCTTCAAGCTGCCGCCTGGCTATCTGATGCGGGTCACAAAGAAAGACTTCGAGATTCGTCGCTTTTGGAGTTGGGTTCCGCGTTTAATAACATATTGGCGCGAAGAGGAATTGATCGAAGAATACCAATCGTTGCTCGAGGATGCCGTTCGACTACAATTGCGGAGCGATGTGCCGTTGGGGTTGTTCCTCAGTTCGGGAGTCGACTCAGGAGTGTTGCTAGCCATCATGAGCAACTACTCTGCCAGGCCGGTGCAAACATTCACCATCGGATTTGAAGAAGGTGCAAAGACCAATGAGGTCGAGGATGCCAGGGAAGCGGCTCGTCGGTTTGGATCGGACCACTATTCCATGATCTTGAGCTATAAGGATTACACGTCCTATTTCGAAAGATACATGAGTGATCTGGAAGAGCCGGTCGCGGATGAGCCGGCTCCTGCGTTTTACTTTCTGGCGAAGCTAACCAGGGCGCGGGTCAAAGTTGCGCTTACCGGTCAAGGCGCGGACGAGCCATGGGCGGGATACGACCGTTATCTAGGCGTGAAGCTCTCGACCTATTACAGCCGTTTGCCACGTCTGATTACACACAGTTTCGCTCCCGTCATTGCCAAAATTCCTGGTCGCATGGAACGTATGAAACGTGGAATCGAGTCGCTGGGGGAGCCTGATATCTTGACTCGGTTTGCAAAGATCTATTCGTTCTTCAGCGCTGACATGAAAGCGCAACTCTATAAGGGTACGCTCAAGGAGCGTTTCGAAGCGGCTCCCTACGGTGCAATGGAGACGCTCAGGCGGCTAAATGCGGACGTCCAGCATCTCGACTCGCTATCGCAAATGCTGTACATCGATACCCGCGCGAACTTGCCGGACGACTTACTCATGGTGGCGGATAAGACCTCGATGGCCAATTCTTTAGAGGTACGCGTCCCTTTCCTCGACTATCGACTGGTCGAATTTGTCGAAAGCCTGCCACCGTCTCTCAAGCTGAAGGGGATGACTGGAAAGTACCTGCTCAAGAAAGCGTTAACGAAATGGTTACCTTCGGAAACGATCTATCGTAAAAAGAAGGGGTTTGCACATCCCATAGCCGATTGGCTGCGGACGTCGATGAGACCTCTCGTTGAGGACTGTCTCCTCAGTAACAACTCCTCCTTATCCCGTTACTTTGATCGAGATTATATGAGGCAGCTTTATACAAAGCATCGGGAAGGAAAAGAGCCGTACATGAGGCATATCTATTTACTTGTGTCACTAGAGTTATGGCATCGGACATTTATGAATAAGTAGCCCTCACCTCTTCCTATCCCTACCAGTTCCAATTTACGCCGCCGTGGCCGCCGCGCACGGGCCAGACGAATCCGAGGACCTGCGGATTGCCCCCCTTTGTCGCTAGGCCAGCGTCGCCGCTCCCTAAATTGACGAACCACGCGGTCGCACCTGGGTTTTCGTGGTTGGTGTTGGTCCAATAGGCCAATACGCCCGCGCCAGCCTGTACCGAGACGAACGGGTGCCCCTGGGGAAGGGCAGGATTTGTGGCGCGGTGGTCGATGAGACTCGACAGTTCCTCTACGGTAGGCAACCGCCAGCCGGTGCGGTTGGCAAGCACCTGTGTGCGGCAGGTCGTGTTGGCATCGAGCCAGTTCATCGCTGCGCCCATGAGGTTCGCGTTCCGTGGCCAGATCAGGCCGGTTTCCTTGTCCCAGACTAGATCGTCTGCAGGGTTGGGGGTGCCTCCTGGATTGTAGATGGCAAAACGTACGTTCGGTCTGTGGGCGATCCATGCGACTGGAGTATCGCTACCGTCGATGAACAATTCCCAGATTGGGTGGTGCATATGTGTTCCTCACGTTAGGTGTGGTCTGGTCGAAACTCATTTCCCCAACTCGCAAGGAGGGGGATTAAGGGGGCGAATTATATGAGGGAACCGACCAAACCGCAAGCCGCGGCGCTGAGAAATGGTGATCTTGATCGGCAGGCGGGGGCCGATTTGAGGACTCCAGCGCGTACGGCCACACCCACGTCGTGTTGAGTATGGTTACAACCGTGTCCAAGAAATCAGGAGCGGTACAGACTTTACGCGAAAGACTTGTTGCGATCTCGTTCAAAGGTCCAGGCTTTGACCAGATTCGCATTCTCGCTGCTACCGTTGTCCTTCTACACCATTGCCGCGGTATCGAATACGCCGACATCCGAATTGACCCACTGTTTCACTATAGCGGGGGGGAGATCCATTTTGGTTTTCTCGCACTTGCTGTGTTCTTCGCGATCAGTGGTTTCTTGGTGACGCCCAGCTTGCTTCGGTCGGAGAACGTGATTGATTTCGCATCCCACAGGATCATGAGGATTTTCCCAGCCTTAACTGTGATTGTCATCGCATCAATGGCATTACTCGGACCTGTTCTGACCACGTTTTCTCCTGCCGTCTACTTCTCCGATCCCTACCTATACCGCTACGTGAAGAATTTGACTACGTTGACATATGATTTTTTGCCCGGCGTGGTCAATAAGGATGGGCAGCCCATAATTATTAACGGACCGATATGGACCCTTCACTTTGAAGTCTTATGCTATGCCACGCTGGCATTAGCGAGTATGTTTGGTCTCCTACGCCGGCGCAGTCTATTTCTGATCCTCTTGTTGGCGTCCTATGGAATTCATCTCGCTATGAGATTTGATCCAACCCTTGCGGCAGTCTTACCGGATCGTTTGCTTACGTTTATCAAGTTCTTCGTGTACTTCGGAACTGGGGCTACATTGTTCATCTTTGCTGATCGTATCCCGTTTTCAATGCCGTTTGCGATTGGTGCTGTTGCATTAATTGTGGCGGCCTTACCATTCGGGTTAGGCGCATTCGTTATGCCGATCTGTTTGGCCTATTTCATCATCTTTTGCGGACTCTCTGCTCTGCCGGGCCAGGCACTCGTGAAGAAACGTGATTTGTCGTACGGTGTGTACCTCATTCATGCGCCTGTACTGGTTTCGTTGAGTCTGTTATTTCCCAAGTTGCACACCTGGTGGGTCACTGCAATGATCGCCTTGCCTATAACGTTGCTTTTGTCATATTTAAGTTGGACATTTGTGGAGCGGCCAACTCTGACACAAAAAAAGACTGTATCTAATTGGCTGAACAGTCGGATCAGGGGGTGGTCCTATTCCCGGAAGAAAGCCAAACGAGCGCTGGTTGCCGATAACGATTGAAGGGAACGAAGTCGAGGTACACTAAGTGATAATTAGAATCGTTCGTACATTTGAAGAACTAGAAGCGGTGCGCATTAAGTGGGAAAAATGGCAGAGCCATCCAAACAATGATTTCGATCAATTTAGATTGGTTTGCCAGCTTCGTTCAGAAGTCGAACAGCCGTGTGTTACTCTGATAGAGCAAGAGGGGCAGGTGCGTGCTTTGTTAGTCGGGCGTTTGGAGCAGAAGCAGTTCGCGCCATCAATTGGTTATTTAAAGCCACTAAAGATGCCGGTCAGAGTCCTGGCTGTCCTACATGAAGGTATTCTTGGTAACGTTGATGATAAGACCGCAACGCAAGCAATTGAATACCTTTGGTCCCTTCTCTGCTCCAACATGGCAGATGCAGTCGACTTCCACTATTTATCCGAAGATTCACCGATCCTGAAGGCATTGCAGCGGCACAGGTCGGGATGGTTTTGTGACAAGAAGCCCCGGTTGTCAGTTCACTGGGAGATGAATCTTCCAGCGGAGGGACCTTTTATAGAGAATAAAGTTCGGGCCAAACACCGCACTGGGATCCGGAAAAAGGAGCGGGATCTCGAGTCAGCCTTTCCCGGAAAGGTTTCCTGGACGTGGATGAGCCGTTTTGATGACATTCCCGGTATTTGTGCGCGGCTTGAGGAGGTCGCCGAGCATGCCTATCAGCGAGGGTTGGGATCCGGCTTCATTGACAATGAAGAGTATCGTCAGCGTTTTGCTCTCTTTGCAGGTAGGGGGCAGTTGCGTGCTCAGTTGCTGGAGATAGACGGGAGAATTAGGGCTTTTTGGTTCGGATATCTGTACCGAGGCATTTTTCATTTGTCGGAGACCGGCTATGATCCGGTCTTGAGCCGGTATGAGGTTGGAACGCTGATCTTTATTCGACTAAGTGATGAATTGGCCAGAGAGGGCGTCAGGAAGCTTGATTTCGGTATAGGGGATGCCCATTACAAACGACGGTTTGGAGATCGGTCCTGGCAGGAGGGGACTGTCTGGCTCTTTGCTCCGACCGGGAAAGGGTTGGTTCTTCGATCGTGTATAGGGTTGTTTGCCGCGATCGACATGTTTGGCCGAAACATGATGCAAAATATTGGCGTTCTGGATCGCTTAAAGACCGCATGGCGCCGGCGCTTAGCACCAGGCAAATTCTCTGCTGACAAGAAAGACTGACGGCAGGAGAAATAACTATGAGTAGCTATGCGATATTATTGCTGCTGGCCAACGCGGCTATGCTTCTGCTTTTGCCTCGTCGCTTGGCTCCTCTTCCTCTTCTGGTGGGGGCCTGCTACATGACTCTCGGTTCTGGAATTGAAGTCGGACCATTTCACTTTATGGTTATCCGAATCTTAATGGCAGTAGGTATTCTCCGTGTCATCATACGACACGAGCGTTTAGCAGGGGAGATGAATGCCCTCGATTTCCTCTTTGTATTATGGGCTGTCTGGGCGGCGATCAGCAGTTTTTTTCACAACGATATTTCTGCAGTGTTGGTTAACCGTCTGGGCCTCATTTATAACGCATGCGGCCTCTACTTCCTTCTTCGCATTTTCTGCCGATCGAAGGACGATGTGGTCAGTCTATGCCGCCTTACGGCTGTCCTGCTAGTACCGTTATCTCTCCTGATGATGATTGAAAAGATGTCGGGCCATAATCTTTTCTTTGTATTGGGCGGAGTTCCGGAGATTTCAGAAATTCGGGATGGCAGGGTTCGGGCTCAAGGGCCTTTCGCCAGTTCCATTCTTGCAGGAACGGTCGGAGCAGTATGCTTGCCAATAATGGTAAGCCTTTGGAAACAATACGGGAAGACAGCAGTCGCAGGAATTGTGGCTTGTTTCTCAATGGTCTTTGCATCCACATCCAGCGGTCCCATAATGAGCACTGTGTTCGCCCTCGGGGCATTGTTCATGTGGTATTGGCGCCATCGGATGCGGCTTATGCGGTGGCTTGCAGTCTTCGGTTATGTCGGGCTGGATTTGATTATGAAGGCGCCAGCATATTACCTCCTGGCGCGCATCGATCTAACAGGAAGCAGTACTGGTTGGCATCGAGCGGCATTGATTGAAACAGCTTTTAAGCACCTTTCTGAATGGTGGCTTGCAGGCACGGATTACACTCGCCACTGGATGGATTATGGTGTTCTTTGGAGTGCAAATCACATTGATGTAACAAACCATTACCTAAGGATGGGACTAGACGGCGGGCTTCCGTTAATGTTGCTGTTCATTGCGGTTCTAGCCAAAGGATTTTCATTCGTGGGACAGTGCTTGCAGCAGGGGGCTAAACTGTCGCCCGAATTCCGTTTTCTTGTGTGGTCGCTTGGCGCGTCACTATTCGCACATGCTACCACATGCATATCGGTGAGTTACTTTGACCAGTCAGTTGTGTTTCTGTATTTTTCTCTCGCAATCATAGGTTCTATTTGGTCCGATACCGTACGGCAGACCAAAGGCCAAGTGCGCAGTGGAAACAAGAATGCGATCTCAACCGTAGGCGTTCCGGTCCATAGCTGCTGATAATTGGCTACCAACACAATCAGCACTCTTTTCTGAGTGCAATCCTCCTGCAGCAGGATGCGAGACCGAATACCACATGTCCTTTGAGATGCATCGTCAAACGATTATAGAAAGCTGATGATTTCTTTAGGGTTTGGTTCATGCTCCTTAGGGCCTGTTGACAATTACAGTAACCATTGCACAGACGTCGCGAGTTAGATGAAGGCCGCGAAGTTTCTAGCGCGTTTGCAGTATCTGGTGGCAATGCCGCGATCGTGTTTAAGCCGGTTGAAGTAACATTCAATACGGTGAC